>JASJGT010000283.1:0-9707 GCA_033791405.1 Desulfuromusa sp. | reverse complement strand
TGGTCAGGAATAGAATCCAGAGTGCTTGAGGCAGAACGCTGGCGCCGAAGATTTTAACCGGGATATCGGGGGTGAGAGGTGGTAGTGCCATGCGATTCTTCCCCCAGATAAGCTTGATAGCGCCACGTAGAATAATCGAGAGGCCAACAGTGAGGAAAATCAAAACAAGGTGATTGTCAGAACGTGCCGGACGCAGGCCAAAACGTTCCACCAGCATTGCCACCAGTGCAACCCCAGCAACGGCCAGAAGCAATCCTGGAATCATTGGCAAGCCAGCGCCAAACAATGCTGAAAACATCAACATCCCGCCCAGGGAAACAAAATCAACTTGGACAAAGTTGACGATTCCCATGGTGTTGTTGACAACGCAAAAGCCAAGTGCAATCAGGGCGTAAATTGCGCCACTGGTCAGTCCAGAAAAGAGGTATTGTAAAAAGTCGGTCAAGGAGGAGCTCCACAGTGATTTAAAGAGCCCACAGAGTAGGGCAGAGGCGGGTTCAGGTCAAGTGCCGAAGGGGCAGTTTAAACCAGTAACATCCGATCGGAGACAAATTCCTCACCACGGACTTTGTAGAATTGTTCCAGCAGATCTTCTACGCTCATAGCCCCCTTTTCTTCTCCTGAAACGTCCAGAATGATCCGACCGCTGTGGAGCATGATCAGGCGATTGCCGAGTTGCAGGGCTTGGCGCATGTTGTGGGTAACCATCAAAGCGGTTAAATGTTGATCATCGATGAGTTGTTGTGTCAGTTTCAGCACTTGTTGTGCTGTTTTTGGGTCGAGAGCCGCAGTATGCTCATCGAGAAGGAGGATTTTTGGTTTAACCAAGGTTGCCATCAACAGGGTGAGAGCCTGGCGTTGTCCACCGGAGAGTAGGCCAACACTATCTTTTAATCGATCTTCTAGACCTAAATTTAATTGTGATAGCTGTTTTTTAAATAACTCCCGGTCGCTGCGCTGAACTCCTTGTTTTAAACCATGATATTTTCCACGCCGATTTGCCAGGGCGAGATTTTGCTCAATCGAGAGAGGACCGCAGGTTCCGAGCAGTGGATCCTGGAAAACTCGACTGATTTGAGTGGCACGTTTGTATTCAGGCCAGTGGGAAACCTCTTGATCGTCAATCAAGA
This sequence comes from Desulfuromusa sp., assembly GCA_033791405.1. Lineage (GTDB taxonomy): Bacteria > Desulfobacterota > Desulfuromonadia > Desulfuromonadales > Geopsychrobacteraceae > Desulfuromusa. The sequence continues at coordinate 8,577 of JASJGT010000283.1, read as the reverse complement.
GGTGACCACTGTCTATAGGATAACTGCCGGCCAGACAATTCAGCAAGGTGCTTTTCCCCGCACCATTGGAGCCAATAACGGTGATAAAGTCGCCTTTTCGCACTTGAAGGTTGATTCCCGACAGAGCAAGCACTTCATTGACACTGTCTTGGTGGAAGGTTTTGACCAGGTCGGTGATTTCAATCATCGGCTTAACACCTTCCTACGCAGTTTCGGCAAAGTTAGTGCTCCGACCACTAATAGTGCGGTGAGCAAGTTAAGGTCACTGGGGGTAAAAGAGAATTGACCCAATTTCAAACTGAGTGCCAGGGCAATGGTCAATCGATAAATTAACGATCCGAGCAATGCGGCGAGCAATGCCCGGCCGATAGTGCGGCAACCGAACAAAGTTTCTCCAACAATCACTGATGCGAGCCCCGCAACGATGGTTCCAACTCCCATATTGACATCAGCTGCCCCCTGGCTTTGACAGAGCAGGGCACCGCTGACGGCGGCCAGACCGTTAGAGAGCCCGACTGTCAGGATAATTACCCGGTCAGTATTGACTCCCTGACTGGTAATCATTTGTTTATTGGCACCGGTTGCCTGCATTGCCAGACCAAAAGCAGTATTTAACAGCCATAACAGCAGCAATAAGGCTAAGATGGAAAGGATACTGAAAAGCAATGGTGCCGCATTAAACATGCCGATTCCGGCTTTTGTGAGTGGTTCCAGTACGGTTGGTTTGCCAAGTAGAGTGATGTTTGGCCGCCCCATGATGCGTAGATTGATAGAGTAGAGGGCGATCATTGTCAGGATTGAGGCAAGGAGGTGGAGAATCCCAAGTTTGGTGCTGAGGATACCGGTAACCATTCCTGCCAGAAAACCTGCCAGCAGGGCAAACAGCAGAGAGAGGAAAGGGTTGAATCCTGCTGTAATTGCCACAGCAGAAACGGCCGCCCCCAGCGGAAGACTGCCATCAACGGTCAGGTCGGGAAAGTCGAGAACCCGGAAGGTCAGGTAAACTCCGAGAACTAGAAAACCGTAAGCAAATCCCTGTTCGAGTGCGCCGGCGAAAGCGTAATAGGTCATTTTATCCTGTGTGCCGTCAATAAGAACCCATCTGCTGCGTTACGTTCAAACAAAAAACTCGACGTAGATAACCACGTCTCCTTTTTAGGTTTTTCGCAAGCCTTGCATCTGGATCCTTCTCGGCGGCCCTAAAATTATTCTACTCGATTATCTTATCCGCTTTTTTCAGCAGAACTTCTGGAATCTTTAACCCCATTTTTTCTGCAGAGCCAGGGTTCAGGTGGATCTGAAATTCGCGCAGGGTTTCCACCGGCATCTCAGCGGGGTTGGCTCCCTTGAAAACACGACTGACCATTTCTCCGGTCTGACGACCCATTTTATAATAGTCGACAGCAAGAGCGGCGACGGCGCCCCGAGCAACAGAGTCGGTATCTGCGGCAAAGATAGGTAATTTGGCTTGATAGCCGATTTGAGTGATTGCTTCAAATGCAGAGACCACAGTGTTGTCGGTGGGGATGTAAACGGCCTCTACTCGTCCGATCAGGCTCTTTGCCGCTTGAAAAACCCCGGCAGAATTACTGACGGTCGCTTCTTCAACAGAAATTCCTTTTTTACTTGCCTCTTCCTTAAGAACCCGCACCAGAGTGACGGAATTGACTTCTCCAGAGTTGTAAATAACGCCAATTGTCTTCAGTTTCGGCAGAAACTCAAGGATAAGCTCCAACTGCCGACCTATCGGGCTCATGTCAGTCGTACCAGTGATGTTTCCACCCGGTTTCTCCAGTGATTGAACCAGCCCGGCTCCAACTGGATCGGTGACGGCGGCAAAAACAATCGGAATATTTTTGATCGCCTGGGCACAGGCCTGAGCCGTGGGGGTGGCAATACCAACAGCAACATCCGGTTTTTCTCCAAGCATTTGTTTGGCGATCAGGTTGGCGGTTGCAATATTTCCCTGAGCGATATGGTCATGGTAGCGGACAGTAAGTCCCTGTGCTGCCAGTTCATCCTTGACCCCTTGACGTAAGGCATCAAGAGCCGGATGCTCCACAATCTGGTTGAATGAAACAGTATAGTCGGCAGCCAGACTTGGCAACGCTGGCAGTAACAGCGCCAGCAGGAAAAACAACTGATAGATGAAACGCTTCATATCATTCTCTCCATTGAATAAATTGATTTTGTTGAAGGGGTATTAAAGTATAAATAGCGTTAAAATAGAGGCGACAATTTAACCTTTCGCTAGAAGATTGGTCAAGAAGTGCAGTCGTAAATTTTCCCCTTTTATTTTTATTGTAATATTTATATTGGCAAAATTTCATCTTTTGGTCTATAATCACACAAAAAGGTGAAAGGGGTAATTTAATGTTGAATATTGCTGTACTGGCTTATGATAATTGTTTGCAATCGGGAATAGCCGGAATGTTGGATTTGTTTACTTTGGCAAATTGGGAACAGAAGCGTTTGTCTCCCGGTTCAGATTCACTTTTCTGTCATACCGAAGTGATTACTCTTGATGGTGAGGCAGTGACCAGTTTTAATCGCCAGATGGTCACGGCTAATCGCAGTCTGGCTGATTGTAAGAATATCGACCTGCTGATTGTTCCGGGAGTAATGGGGCGGCCGGATCGATTATTGGAACAGACTGAATTGGCAGAATGGATCGGTGAGCAACATCAGAACGGGACGGTTGTTGCCAGCGCTTGTTCTGGGGCTTTCTTGCTAGCTGAAGCTGGTATTTTGAAAGGGCGTCAAGCCACCACGCATTGGCAGTTGGCAGATCGCTTTCGCCAGCGTTATCCAAAAATTGACCTGCAGATTGATCGACTCATCATTGATGGCGTCGATTATCTCTGTGCTGGTGGTACCGGAGCACATTTTGACCTGGCTCTCCATCTAATTGAAAAATATGGATCAAAATCTTTAGCCAGTGTTTGTGCTCGAATGATGTTAATTGACGGAAATCGCCGTGATCAGGCACCATTTGTCAAGTTTAAGGGGAGTAAAGATCATATTGATGAACCGATCCTCAAAGTTCAGCAGTGGCTGGATCGTTACTATAGAGAAAAGGTATCAGTGCGGGTAATGGCCAAACGGTCAGGGTTGAATGAACGCACCTTTCTGCGTCGTTTCAGAAAAGCAACGGGTGAAGCTCCCTTGGAGTATCTGCAGAAAATGCGGATTGAGAAAGCAAAACAGTTGCTGACTGGATCGGATCAACCACTGGAGGAAATTACCGCCACTGTTGGGTATGTCGATCTCAGTTCATTCCGGCGGTTGTTCCGACAGATTGTGGGAATTTCACCGACGGTTTATCGACAGCGGTTTAGCGAGTAACCAGAAATTTTAGTTTTTTATCCCCCGTGGTATCTGGCGCAGAGATAAAAGGGTGTGAATCAGCAAAGTGCCAAGAATCAGTAATCCTGCTATCAGGGTTCTGGAATGGGGTACTTCCCCTAGAGCCAACCAGACCCAGATTGGCCCCAGAATGGTTTCAATAAGAAGAATCAAGCTGACTTCCGGGGCTTGTAGATAGCGGGGGCTGAGGGTAATCATTGCAAATGAGACGGGGAGAATAACTCCTCCCAAAAGTAGTAGTAATCCGGCATCAACAGGAGCCACTAGCAGTGGTCGTGCCCCAAGAAAATAGACAATTGGTACAACACACAAATTGCCAAGTACGTTTGCTGGAATCATATTGACAGCTTTCCCACTTCGAATAATAGCTATATTTGAACCCCACATCGCAGTTGCCCCTAGCGCCATCAAGTCGCCAAGGAGCAACCCATGCTGTAAACTTCCGGAGAAAATCAGCAGAATCCCACCAAAACAGGTGAAAATTGCCAGTTTGGTGCGCAGTGGGATTTTTTCACGGAGAATCAACCAACTGAGTAAGCTGCTAAAAATTGGGGCTGCGGCCAGAATAACTAATGTGTTAGCTGCGGTTGTTTGTCTCAAGGATCCAATAAACAGGAGTGATCCAATAACAATCATTAGGGCGGATATCAGGCCAGTGCGACCTATGGCATAAAAGCTGTGCAGAAAGCGCTGTCGGTAGCGGATCGCAAGAAATAGAGACATCATTACGCCGGTGAGGAGGCAACGCCAGAACAGAAGTGTCCAGATATCAGTCTGAATCAGACGGACGAATAGTGCATCCGGACTGAGGATCAATACGGCGGTAAAAGTTAACAAAATCCCTTTGAGATGGTCAGGATGCCTCATAGCGGCAATTGATCGCATAGATGTTATGAGAAAGGCAAGCGGCTTTTCATTGGTGCGGGGTTCAAAGACGTGTATGATGACTCACAGGAGGTTTTGTTAATGGCTATATCTGGGAACCCAAAGAAGCTTGCACAAGATGTTGCTGGGGGTTTTTTTAGTATCTCTCCACCAACATTGAAGAAATATACTCCCGCTGATTTAAAAATTATTTTGGCCAATTTGTTATTGGTACAAAGAGAGGTTCGGCAGACTCAGGTGCCGCTGGACGACGTTCAACAGGTGAAAGCAAAAAATATGCAGATATCACGCTTGAATCAGGCGCTCATGGTTTTGCGCAGCTACTGTAAAAAGATGCGCATCCCAATCTGAATGATCCCCCTTATTAAAAGAGGATTCTGATGGACACCAAAATTTTGATTCCAGCAAATGATTCCCCCACCACGCAACAAACTATTGCAGATGTCATTACATACAAAGAAAAATTCCCCAAACATTTGGTTTTGCTGCATGTCATCAATGACCAGTTGGCTTACCGGATGATTCCCGACTTTCAGATTGAGATGGTCAGAGAAAATGCCGAAAAGGCAGCTCGACAACGAATGGAATCGCTAGCGCAAAAACTTCGTGAAGCGGGATTCAATATTGAGTTACGCCTTGAGTTCGGTGCCCCCCGCCGGGTGATTCCGAGGATAGCCAATGAAGAAGATTTTCAATTATTGGTTATTGGTCGTAAAATAGGAGGTGGCGAAATTCGCGATGTTCTGTTTGGATCAGTCGCAAATTATGTATTACATAATGTTACGTGTCCGGTGCTGCTCTTATAGAAATCTTTTTTATACACAAAACATTCTGATCAAATGAGTTCCTGGAACTGCAAACCTGGATCTGCGCATGAAAATATTTCTGCTGATGTTTTTATCCCTTTATGGTGGCATGCATGTCTTGGTCTTTTGGGGTTTTCACCCGCTACTCAAGGGACATCCGGCACTTCCAACCCTGACTTGGATCTGGATGGCTGGGATGATTGCCACCCCTCTGCTGGTCAGATTCAGTGAACGGGCCGGCTTGGAAACATTCGCCCGTGGTCTTGCTTGGATTGGTTACAGCTGGATGGGGTTGATTTTTCTCGCCTTCAGCCTGTTTGTTCTGATCGGATTATGGGAATTGCTTTTTCGATTCACCAGTCGGCTGTTGCCGCAGTTACCTAATCTTTCTCTCCACGGGGCGGTAACGGCGACCGTGGTGCTGTTTGTTGTTATTGCTGCCAGTTTTTACGGGCTCTACGAAGCAAACAACCTGCAGATTGAGCGGATTAAGATTGTCAGTTCGAAACTTTCGCCCGGGACACCGCCGATCCGCATCGCTCAGATTTCCGATCTGCACCTCGGACTGATTCACCGGGATGAAGCTCTGGCGCCAATTGTCAGCCGGCTTCAAGATCTGCATCCCGATCTTCTCGTTGCGACCGGAGATATCGTCGATGCCCAAATTAACCACCTGGACGAATTAGTTGATCTCTGGAAACGCATTGATCCACCCCTCGGTATGTATGCCGTCACCGGAAATCACGAATATTACGCTGGACTTGAACAGTCGCTCGATTTTTTACACCGGAGTGGCTTTCAGGTTTTACGCAATCGCAGTATCAATGTCGGAGAGTGGTTGAAGGTGGTCGGGGTTGATGACCCGGCACGGGGTGTCCCTGATGAAGAGAGAGCTCTTGGAGAGCCCTCGGAGCGGGTTACCTTGCTGCTTAAGCATCGACCGGAGTTTATAGAGAGCTCGACGGGAAAGTTTGACCTGCAACTCTCGGGGCATGGTCACGGTGGCCAGATTTTCCCCTTCAATCTGCTGACAGCCATTAAGTATCCACTGCTGGATGGGCTTTACACGTTAGCAGCCAACCAATACCTGTACACAAGTCGTGGCACCGGTACTTGGGGCCCGCCGATGCGGATCCTTTCACCACCGGAGATCACCCTATTCGAAATTGTTCCTGAATCGCTCTGAAAATAAGTTGTTACCCCAGTCCACCAATAAATTCCGCCACCAAACCAAAATACTCCCGAGCATTGACGTACATGATGTCGTTATGGTTCCCATGTGGGAAGATTTTTAATCTCTTCTTGCCGGGCGCCCAGTCGTACAACCGCTGCCCATGACTGACATCGACCAGACCATCATGTTGGGTGTGCATGACCAGCACCGGGCCAGGGTACGCGCCCAGTTTCAGTTGATGGTTCAAGTTGCGTTCAACCTCTGCCTCCAACGCATCAGCACTGACTCCTAATTCCTCAGGATCAACCCTCAACAACAACCGCTCCTGCACATCCGCGACGCCACTTTCCAGAATCAGCCCTGCTGTTTGGGGGAATTTTGCTGCAGCCTCGATGGCAAAGATTGAACCGACACTGCGCCCGAAAAAGATCAGCTCATTGGTCGGACGCTTCAGTGCCTCGATGGTCGGAACCACATCTTCGAGCATCTTCCCAAGCTGCGGCTGTCCAGTTGATTGCCCGTAACCACGCAGTTCAGCCAGAAAACAGTTACATCCCATCTTCTGAATCAGGGTCACAAAATCACCCTGCCAATCGTCGACAATTTCCCCGTTCCCGTGAAAATGGATCAGAGTTTTTGCCGCCGGATCAATTTCATGATAACTGCAAGCCAAACGGGCATCACCACAATCGACCCAGAAAGGATCATTAAAATTTCCGGAACGGGGAAAGAAATAGCGCTCGCTGATCAGTGGATGGTCGAGAATGTTGAGCATATTCAAACTCCGTCAGGTTGCAAATGTCAGGTGAAGGTGTCGAACAGGTTTAGTGGTTATATTCTACTGAACAGTGACAACTAAACAAGCTTATTTGGTGTGATTGCGTAAATACAGATTTCGGTTAGATGAGATTGCTAGAAAAATTGGAATGGACGAAATCGGAAACGGGGTGGTATCGTCAAAGAGCACAGGAAATCAGAAGGTTTATTATAAAAACCAAAATAATGATTATCAAAAATCGCTAATTGACCCCTTTTAGGTACAACAAGAGAGCAGATAGTGAAAATAAAATATGAAATAGAATTAGAGGATTTCTTTGTTTTTAGTGATTATCTAATAAAAACATCACCTTTGATGCTTAAAACGATTCGTAAAGGGCAAATGTGGTGGGCATGTGGTCCCCTTGCCGGTGGGTTGGTTTTATCTATCTTAAGAGGATACTCTCCAGAAAAAACTTTGCTCACTCTTGCTCTTTTGAGCGTTGCGATTTCCCTTCCGATGTTCTTGTTGTATAAGCATTATTTCCAATACCGCAATAAAAAACACATAAAATCATTATACGCAAACGGTACCTATAAGAGTGTTCTTGGCACCCATGAGATGACAATTTCTGATGATTGTCTGCTCGAAAGATCGGAAGATAACAACAACACGATTCAATGGAGTTCAATCAATAAAATTGCAACAATATCTGACCACACGTTTATTTTTACCGATGAGATGACTGCTTATATCATCCCCCATAAAAAAATCGTAGACGGTAACTCCTCCCAATTTATCAATAAGTTGGATATTGTTTTTGAAAAAGTTAACCCATCTCAAGAGAATTAAGTGGGCTAGAAAATAGGATCAGCGAAAGATTTCGGTCGGTAATCGAGATGGATCTCTTGTGGGTTAGTTTTGCTTGAAGTAATCGGATACATCGAATCGTTGAGAATCGTAGCTAGGAACTCGGTCATCTCCTCCGTTACGCTCAAAGTGCTGTGAGTCTCTCTCATCCCTTCCTCAAAATACTTTGAAAGAGAAGCATCTATGATGATTCTAATTACTATACTTAATGACATTTTAGCTCCATCTGCTTGTTAAGAAGCGTCTGAATGATGATTCATAGAATTTATAGCAACCATCTTTCACAATAACTCAGACCCTCTATTTATTCACCACCTCCATCTTGGTCAGTTTATTGCCGAGAACTGCCGCTAAAATAACCAGTGTCGAAGAAATAAAAATCATAATAATCCCGAGTGCAGATAATTGTCCCCATAGGCCATCTTCGGCAAAGTGGAGAATTTGAACTGCCAGGACTTCGGTGCCTGGCCGGGAGAGTACGACCGAAAGAGTCAGTTCGCGCAAGAACATACTCGCCATCAGAATCCAGCCGGAAACGATACCGGGGATTAATAGCGGTATGACAATCCGGCGCATGGTGTAGAAAGGACCGGCTCCGCAGACCCGTGACGATTCTTCAAGATCGCTGTGAATCTGGACAAAAGCACTTGAAATCGGCCTTATCCCATAGGGGAGATAGGTAGCGATGTAGCCGATCAGCAGGGCGGTGATCGTACCGT
>JASJGT010000282.1:0-5252 GCA_033791405.1 Desulfuromusa sp. | reverse complement strand
GTGTCCTTGGACTCTGGGATTACCAGTTACCGTTTGGTGATAGATTATTTTTCTCTACCCTAGGTTCTTTGGGGCATTATCCCAGACACCGCGCATATAGTAGTGTTCCCAGAGTTGCTGACTCCTCTGGAGCAGGGGGCAATGATTCAGATAAAGATGATTACATTGAAGATGAGGGTACAGACAACTGGATAGAGTTTAAATTTGAATATGTGTTGCCCCTTGGCAGTATGCAATCCCGTAGTATGGGAAGTTATGAATTAGAAAAAGGTATCCTTACGGCGGGTGCAACAGGTGGCGACTCTTGGAATCCACTTGAGAGCGGAGTATCAGTTCTTGTTTTAAAACAGTCTAATCGCTTTCAGAGTTATGAAACAGACGATGGAGATCTTGAGGGTACTGTTCACCCAATTGAAATTGGAGTTCTCTACAACAATACCGATTTTCCTACCAACCCATCCAAAGGAAGCTCTCAATACCTCTCTTTCACTCAAGACTTTGCTTGGGGAGATTCAAAAGATGAATGGAATTTTCTCAGTTTTGAAGGAAGTAAATATTTTGATGTAGGCGCCAACCGTGTTGCAAAACAACAGGTTATTGCACTCAATTTCTGGACTGGTGATTCTCTGTCATGGGATGAGACTACTTCAGATAACGGCTCTACTGTTATTTCCGATGATCCAGCGTATCTTGAAGGAGCCAGACTGGGTGGTTTTTACCGTATGCGTGCATACCCCAACAACCGTTTTAACGACAAATCAGTCATATATACAACTGGTGAATACAGGTTTACTCCTAAGTGGAACCCGATTGCTAATGTTAACTGGTTGAGATTCTTGAAACTCGATTGGTTTCAAGTTGTTGGATTTGCCGAAGCTGGTCGAGTTGCTGGAGATTATGGCGATCTGTTTTCCGATTGGAAATTCGACGGCGGTGTTGGTCTTAGAGCCATGGTTGCAGGTGGTGTTGTACGGTTTGATGTAGCGACATCAGAAGAAAGTACAAGTGGTTGGGTTATGTTTGGGCACCCCTTTTAGTACAAGCTCCTAGCCAGGGAAGTATTCTACATCAAGAGTTCTCATCTTAATATATCTGCTGGTGGCAATACCAATATGTCTTTCGGAAGTTTGGATAACCCTGAAGTCAACACAGGTTGAGTGGTATATAGAAAAGAGTTGGGTGCTTAATGACTTTGAAATGGTGAAGTAGTTGAATACTTGAATAACCCAGGCGAGGAAGGCCGCCTAAGTTTATGTGTTCTAAAAAAACAAGCACTTTTTCGGCGACAATGAGAAACCGCTGACCAAGCAATCCTCAAGTGCAATCAGAAAACACTTAAAAAATGAGGCAACCATGCAACAGAAATCAATTATTGTAACAAAGGCTGGCAAGTGGGTCGCTGTCGGATGCGTATTGGCGGGGGTAACCATTGCAGTTGCGGCAACTCCACAATACGCTGCGGCCGCCCCGGAAAAGAGCAGCGGTATTCTGCCGCTAGCCGACTACTCCGGTGATTTTGCCAAACGGTCCTACCTGCTGGGTGACTTCGGTGGCAAACGGACCGAATGGGCTAAGAAAGGATTTACCTTCGATATCGATTACAACCAGTATTTCCAGTCCGTTGTCGATGGCGGGATTGACACCAACTCAGAATATGGGGGAACGATAGATTACAACATCAACATTGATTTTGATCGCATGGGGTTGATTCCCGGCGGGCTGCTGCAGATACGCGCCGTGTCGAGGTACGGGAACTCGGTAAACGGCATCAGCGGTTCCATTATTCCAGTCAATACGGATGCGACGCATCCCACCACTTCGACCTTGGATGACGATGTTGGCCTCTGGCTCCCCGTGATCAACTACACCCAGTTTCTCAGCGAGAAGTTTGCCCTGGGTTTCGGTAAGTATGACACCTATGATTCCACCAACGAGTTTTCGGGTGGCCGCGGCAGGAGCCAGTGGTGGAACCAGAACCTGAACATGCCAATTTCTCCTGCACTCATAGTTCCTTACAGCGTTTTGGGGGGAGTGGCACTGTTCATGCCCAATCCGAATACGACGATCACCGGCATGGTGGCGACGAGCACGGATACCTCTAACCGTTCCGGCTTCGACAATTTCGACGACGGCATGTTCGGCTTACTCTCACTCTCGACTCAATACCACATCAGAAGTCTGCCCGGTGGTTTCGGGCTCATGTACGGGTATGGCTGGGATGGTAACTTCAAAGAAATAAACGGTCGTATCAACATTGCTGAAGGACAGTTGACACCGACCACGGAGGATTCCACCTGGCTGGCTTCGGCCGACTTCTGGCAATACCTCTGGGTAGAAGGAGATTCCTCGCAACCTGTCGATAGCACCAACGGACGTCAGGACCTGCAAGGTGTGGGGATCTTTTCCCGTGTCCAGTTTGCCGACGAGGACACCAACCCCGTTGACTATATCATCAGCGTCGGTGTCAACGCCAAAGGGCTGATCCCCACTCGTGACAATGACAGCATGGGCCTCGGCTTCAGTTACAATAAATTTCAAGAAGGCCGTTTTTTAAACGCCCTCGGATTCGACGATACATCCACGGCGCTGGAATTCTTTTATAACATCGAACTTACCCCGGCAATACACCTGAATCTGGACGCGCAACTGACAGACTCGGCCCTGCCGAATATAGACACAGCGACGATCCTGGGGGCTTCGCTGCAGCTTCGTTTCTAGTCTGAACCCGCACCTCAACAATATCTGGCGATCGGGTGAGGTCGTGCGGGTGTCGTAGTAGAAAAATGGTTTTTTGCAGTTGATCTGCATAAAGGCCCGGCGGTACATGACGACGAATACTACAAGAGGAGTTGCTCGAAATCACAGCCAGTGTATTTGGGCGACTTAAAAGAGTGGAACAGTGTTTGTAAATTGAGAAAACAGCCTGAACAATAACTTTTCATAAAAAATTAAATGAAAAAGTAGAAAAAAATGAAACACACATTTTTTCTGGCAGTTCTATTGATAACGTTGATGTTTTCCTCAGTTCAAAGTCAACGGTCTCTCGGTTATTGATCTTGGTATTTCCAAAATCAGTGCAACTGGCGAGGTTTTAATCTTGTTGAGGCAAAGGATCTGAACGGTACTTTCATTACCAGTGAGGCAGGAATTACAATAGTCGGCGGTGGATCAGCATCGGCCATGAAGAATAGCAAAAATGTCATAGTACAGCTCAAATCCAAGCAGAAAGGTCTCAAGCTAACGGTGGCTCCTGGCGGGATGGAAGTCAAATTGGTAGAGTAAATCTCAAGTAATGATCCTGTTGTCAGGATGGAAACTAAGTAGGCGACGAAATTAAAAATATATACGGAGCCCATTATGATAATGTACAAAGTAATTCCAAAAACCAAATGGTGCAGTCTTCTGGTTGTGGTTGTCCTCGGGGGAATCATTGCCGTCGGTCCAGCTGTACGTGCTGAAAGCATTGATCTGAAGGCGGATACCGTTCTCCAGTCCATGTCATCCTATCTTGGTGGGTCACAGGCATTCACCTTCAATGCTGATATAGATTTTGAGGTTGTTGCCACTACTGGTCAGAAGCTGCAACTCAGCAGCTATGCGACAGCTGTTGTACAACGGCCGGCACACATTTATATTGAGCGGAAGGGGCTGGTAGCGGATCTTGCGCTTATCAATGATGGCAAGACGCTGACTCTGCATGGAAAGAACCTCAATATATTTTTCCAGGTAGAAGGCACAGGAACAATAGATGACGCTTTCTCTGCCTATGAAATGGAGACAGGTATAGTTGCTCCCGGTGCTGATCTCCTGTTTGCCAATCCTTATGCTGTCCTTTCTGAGGGGGTGGAGAGCAGTATCTACATCGGCACAACTTTCATTAACGGGATTGAATGCCATCACCTGGCATTCCGAGAGGCAAAGGTTGACTGGCAACTATGGGTGCAGGCAGGTGATACACCGCTGCCGATGAAGTATGTCATTACCAGTAAGTGGCAGACCGCTGCCCCGCAATACGAAATAAGGTTTCGTGACTGGAATACCAGCCCAAAAATTAACGATGGCGAGTTTACATTTTTAGTACCTGAGGGTGCAACGAGGGTTGACGTCTTCCCACTCGACGAAACTGGTGAATATACATCTATAGAGGAGGGTCAAAAATGAAAACCATGCTTCGGATTCTAGTCATTGCTGGCTGTGTCCTTACCACTTCTATTGCAGTGGATGAATTGTTCGATACAGGATTTGTGGTCGCGGATGCTGAGGCCAGGATAGGCAGGCCAATGACGCCGATCAGCGTTGCTGGAGTTGCCCGACGTACGACGAGGCGGGTCATTCGCCGTTCAACCATCTATGCAGCCACCCTACCTCGTGGATGTTCCACCGTTGTCATTGAAGGAATGGCGCTGCATCAATGTGGCAGGAACTATTACCAGCCATATAAAAACCAATATGTGATCGTTTATGTTGACTGAAAGAACTTATGGCTCCATTGAGATGAACTCATCATTATATCGGCTTCTCTATGTTGCTGGTTTGCTTCTGGCTTTGCTTCTGGCCTGGGTCCAAGTAGCAGCGGCGGCACAGGCAATCAATGAAAGGGATATTCCAATCCTCCAGGGTTGGCGGGGAGATTTTCCTGTCTCTGAACTTGGCCTTCTGCCGGAAGGGCAGCGCGAATTACCCATAGGATATCTGAAGAACAGGAAAGTCTTTACTGAAGTATGGCAGACATTCAAACCAGAGGAGGAAATCCCCGAAATTGATTTTGGCAATTATCTGGTCCTTTTTGCACGAAATGTGAACTTCTACAATAGGGTGAGCATCGCCAAGGTTGTACTACGGGATACAACAGCAGAAGTTCTGATCAGGGAAACCATGTCAGCCCTGCCCATTGAAAGCAAGGTCGCCATGGCCCTTGCAATTATCCCCAGCGACGGCATAAAATTTCTGCAGAGTGGCCACGGACCAGTAGCGGTTTCAGGTGAGATAAGCGAACCTGCTGTAAATTATTTGGATATTACCTATGAGATTGCAGGCCAAAAAATTGCGTTGCATAACGGCCACTCCGAAATTGCCCTGAGTCCTAATGCGGCATCGAAGATCCGGACATCTGTTTTCAATGATCCTGTCACTGCTGATCTCGATAGTGATGGCGACGATGATGCCGTGTTTATTCTGGTACACGATCCGGGCGGTAGCGGAACTTTTTATTACCTTGCAGCAGCCCTGAACCTTAATGGTTCTTATCGGGG
>JASJGT010000281.1:0-3358 GCA_033791405.1 Desulfuromusa sp. | reverse complement strand
ACCCCCATCAGATCACCGACCTGTTTGAGGCGTTCCGTGATTTCGATATCTTCGCGGCTGGGAGTTGGATCTCCTGAAGGATGATTGTGGACAAACAGGACAGCTGCGGCAGATTCTCGCAGAACCGGAGCAAATACTTCGCGGGGATGAACAATACTGGCACTGAGGCTACCCTCGGAAATCTGCACCTCTTTAATCAGGCGATTTTTCGCATCGAGAAGCAGGGCGAGAAAAACTTCCTTGCGATAATCACAGAGACGTTCGTGAAAGTGGTGAAATACTTCCCGAGAAGAGCTGTAGGGTTGTCCCGGTTGTAAGCGATGTTTAGCGAAGCGCCGGGCAATTTGGAATAGAGCTTGGATTTCGGCCGCCTTGGCTGGACCGATCCCGGGTTGTTGGCAAAGTTCGCTGATACTCGCTGCCGCTAACTGCCGGAAAGAGCCAAACCGACTCAACAGACTCCGCGCCAGATCGACAGCACTATTTTTACTGGAAGAATCGCCAGTTCGAATAATCAATGCCAGCAGTTCAGCATCGGTCAGCTTATCAGCCCCCGCTGCAAGTAATTTTTCACGTGGCCGTTCATCAGCAGGCCAATCCTTGATCCGTCGCATACCCCCTCCCGATCTTAATTTAAGTGAGTCCGTTAACGAAGAGCTCCATTTTCAGCGAGCAGATCAGCAACAGCTTCAGCCAATTTTCCATATCCCTCGCCATTGAGATGGATAGGGTCGCTTTTATACTGATTATCCGCAAGTAGCTCACGAAGAGAGCCCTGTACCAAAGGGATTTGCAACTCATCGGCCAGTTCCTGATAGAGTGGGACATCTTGAAGGCCAAGACCCAACTGAGGCACCGCAATCATAATGACATCTATCTTCCGCTGATTTGCCGCCTCATACATGCGCCGTAAATTGGCTCGCAATTCACCCCGATCCAGCTTGCGTAGAATATCATTACCACCATGGAAAATAATCAACAACTCAGGCTTACGTTGATCAAGCAGGGCAGGCAAACGCCTTGCACCTTCAGCACTAACCTCTCCCGGCACCCCGGCGTTAAGCACCTTACGACTAAGGAGGCGATTCAACTGGGCAGGATAACTTAATTCCGGCCTGGCTCCGACACCCGAAGTCAAGCTGTCACCAAAAGCGAGAATGACATCATTCGGACGCAAAGGTGTCAATCCGCTATCACCGTTGTCACAGGAAGAGAGCAGCAAAAGCAGTAGTAGGGCAAAAATCATTTTTGTAAATTGTTTCATCTGGTTCCTCTTGTTATGAATAATTTTCTATAAAAAACTGTCCAATTTCAGTAAAGACGTCATCACTATGACCACGAACCACCCGGGCGGGGGGCAGTGAACGGAGAAACATCCGTCCATAACCTCTTTTTACCACACGTGTATCCAATATCAAAACTACACCTCGATCGTTACGATGGCGAATCAATCGACCAAATCCCTGTTTGAAGCGGATCACCGCCTGGGGCACAGTATATTCCATAAATGGATCACCACCGCGTTGTTCTATCGCCTGAGCACGAGCTTCCAGAACCGGTTCAGTGGGTACTCTGAATGGCAGTCGAGCGATAATCACCTGTTCCAGTGACCGCCCCGGCACATCAACTCCCTCCCAAAAAGAATCGGTGCCAAATAAAATACTACTTTCATCTTCAGCAAAACGTTTCAGTAGCTGATGTCGATTCTCCTCCCCCTGACGTAAACAGCGAAACCGTTGCGCTTCCAGTCCCGGAGCTAATTCTTCATGCACCTGCCGTAAGAGTGCGTAGGAGGTAAACAGGACAAAGCTGCGACCCTGACTACAAAGAAGTGCTTTTTCTACCGCATCCCGAACCGCTTCACCAAATCCCGGCTTACCCGGTTCCGGCAGATCGGTCGGGATAGCAACCAAGGCCTGTTGTTGATAATCGAAGGGAGAATCCAAGGCCAGTTCAACCAGACGATTCGGTTCAACCCGATCCAGACCAACCCGTGAATGAAAGTAACCAAAAGCTCCCGCCACCGTCAAAGTGGCACTGGTCATAATCAAGCTCCGAAAACGTTGGTAGAGGGCTTGATTGAGACTTTCGGCAACTTCCAAGGGAGCTTGGCAAAGACTGGTGATCAGCCCTTTTTGACGTCCAATCCGACCTTCGCGGATTTCAACCCATACACAACTGTTTTTTTCCACCGCCTGAAAAGAAGCCAGATCGGCGGCAATTCCTTCCAGTCGACCGGCAATACCACGCAAATCAACTAGAGATGGGTTCATTTTTTCAGCAACTGTCTCCGGTAAAACCTCTGCGGCACGCAACAGTCCGGCAATCCCTTGCGCCAATTCAAAACAACCAACCCTTAAACGTTCCACCCGTTCACACAGCTTTTGCCAAATCGGTGTTTGCATAAAATCAGGGAGAATTCGATGCTTCAACTCAAACTTAGAACTGACTTGCTTGCCGAGAAAGTCAGGCAACTCTTCAGCTATACTCTGCATTTCATCCAGCGCCAAATCAAACAACTGTTGCCGTTTGTTCAATAAGGTTTCAATCTCGCCATGCAGCGTTCGGTAGAGATCATCCAGAGAATCGGGTAATTCCTGTGATAATTGATCAAGGAAGCGTGGTAGTAAACCTTGATTCAATTTGCGCGGGTGGCGTAACCGGTTCAATACCCGCGAAAAAGTAAACCTTGTCAGTTGTGAAGAAAAATAGCTGGTAGCAACATCTTCAAGATGATGGGCTTCATCAAGAATCACCCGTTCAAAGGGTGGTAAAACTGCTGTCGCTGAATAATTGTCGGTCTGCTGCCGCAATGCAAGATCAGAAAGCAAAAGGGCGTGATTAACCACCAGAATATCTGCGCGTGCCGCTTGTCGCCGCGCTTTATGAAAGAAACAACGACTATAATGTTGACAGCGCACCCGAGCGCACTGATCCGCCTCACAACAAACTTCCTCCCAAGCCTGATAACTGGGGATAAAAGAGAGATCTTCCTTTGAACCATCGCCGGTTGTCTCCGCCCACTGGATAATCTGTTGCAGTTCGTCAACCTGCTGCTGATCAAACAATCCTAGCTCTCGACCAGCTGTTTCACCCCGCCTGCGGCAGAAATAATTACTGCGTCCCTTCACCAGAACCGCGTAAAACTCAATCCCGGTCGCTCTTTGAAGAAACGGGAGATCTTTACGGATCAACTGTTCCTGAAGATTGATCGTCCGGGTCGAAATAACCACCCGTTCCTGATTGGCACGTGCCCAGAGCAATGCCGGAACCAGATAGGCCAAACTTTTTCCGGTTCCAGTCCCCGCTTCGACCACAGCCAGTTGCCCCTTGTTAAAAGCCTCCGCAACGACAAATG
>JASJGT010000280.1:0-3233 GCA_033791405.1 Desulfuromusa sp. | reverse complement strand
CCCACAGACTCGACCAGTCGAACCATCAACGCCAGAGGGGATATCCACAGAAAATACCGGCGCTGCCGAATCATTGATGAGGGTTATCGCTTCGGCCTGTAATCCACGCACATCAGAATTTAGCCCAGTGCCAAAAATTGCATCAATAATAAGGGTTGGCGCTGTTTCGACAAAGCTATTCTGTAAGCTGAAGATATCGTCAACAAAACTGATTGGAAGTCCCAACTTGCGGATGATATTCAGCATGACTTTGGCATCACCAGCGATAGCGTCTTCCGATCCAAGAACCAGAGTCGTCACCCGCCAACCACGCTCAGAGAGAATCCGAGCCATGACATAACCATCACCGCCGTTATTTCCACGCCCTGCGAGAACCAGAACTGAACCCGGGAAATAATCATTATATTTATCCGCAAACAGATTGCTGCAAGCCCGTCCGGCATTCTCCATCAAGACCACACCGGGGATGCCAAGCTGATCAATCGCATGCCGATCAAGAGACATGACTTCACTGGCACTACAGAGTCGCATTAATCCTCCAAAATAACGGTGGCAACCGCGTAATCGCCATCATGCGAATAACTGAGATGGGTCTTCTTGGCACCACGTTCAATCATCAGCTCAAATGCGCGACCAGAAAGTTCAAGTGAAGGGCACCCGAGGGGATCAAGCACCACACACACCTGTTGCCAGGCAAGACCATCACGTAAACCTGTCCCCAAAGCTTTCAAAAATGCTTCCTTGGCAGCAAAACGGGCAGCCAGGTGAGGCACGGGATCATGTTTCTTCAGTGAATAGCGTCGTTCCTCTTCACTAAAAATTCGCTCCAAAACCTTATTATCTGGATCGAGAAATTTCCGAAACCGTTCGCTGCGAGCCAGATCAGTTCCTATCCCGATGATTGCCAAAGTTAGCCTTTCACCAATTCTAACATTTCACGCACAGCTCTATCCATTCCAACCAAAGCAGCACGTGACACAATACTGTGACCGATATTAAACTCTTCAATCCCCGGCAGGGCTAGAACTGGCTGAATATTACGGTAATCGAGACCATGCCCGGCATTGATCCCGAGTCCCAGCCTGCGAGCAGCACTGATCGCCAACTCGATACGCGCCAGCTGTTCACGCCGCTCAGCTTCACTGCGAACTTCACAGTACATTCCAGTATGGATTTCTATATAATCGGCACCAACCTTGTGGCTGGCTTTAATCTGTTCAATATTAGGCTCGATAAACAAACTAACAATAATCCCGGCCTGCTGCAGCAAAGCAATCTTCTGTTTCAAGGTGCTTTGCAGCAAAACAACATCCAAACCACCTTCCGTGGTTAACTCATGGCGCCCTTCTGGAACCAAAGTGACTGTGTCGGGGAGAGTTTTTAAGGCAATGGCCACCATTTCATCAGTCAGAGCCATTTCCAGATTCATACGGGTTTTTATGGTCTTTCGCAGGATATCCACATCCCGATCCTGAATATGACGTCGATCTTCCCGCAGATGAAGGGTAATCCCATCAGCTCCAGCCAATTCAGCTAACACCGCAGCAGCGACAGGATCCGGTTCTGAAACCCCGCGAGCCTGACGAATTGTTGCAATATGATCAATATTGACGCTCAGTTTTGCCAATTTAAATACTCCTAATATGATTTACCTACGCACCTAAATGCTCTCGCACAGCTCCGGCGACCTGCTCTGCCCAGGTTTCAATCTGACTCTGATCTTCACCTTCAATCATCACCCTCAATAATGCCTCCGTGCCGGAATAACGTACCAAGACACGGCCCTTATCACCGAGCTCAGCTTCAACATGATCAATAACTTCTTTGATTGGAGCAATTTTCTTCAAATCAGCCTTTTTTCGCACCCGAACGTTCACCAGAACCTGAGGCAGTGAGGTCATGACCTGAGCTAATTCGGAGAGTTTTTTCCCACTCCGCTGGATGATAGCCAAAACTTGTAAAGCCGAAAGAATCCCGTCGCCAGTGGTATTATGATCAAGAAAAATCATATGGCCCGATTGTTCACCACCAAGATTGTAACCATTCTTGAGCATCTCTTCGACAACATAACGATCCCCGACGGCAGTCCGAACCACTTTGCCACCCACCTTTTTCATTGCGATATCAAGGCCCATGTTGCTCATCACGGTGGCAACCACTGTTTTTTTCTTCAGCTGACCCGCCTTAACCAACTCAGTACCGCAAAGGGCCATAATATGATCTCCATCGACCTCGACTCCCTTTTCATCAACAAAAATGACCCTGTCGGCGTCACCGTCCAAAGCAATTCCTAAATCTGCGCGGTATTCACAGACTTTTTCTGCCATCACTTCCGGGTGCATTGAGCCACACCCTTCATTGATATTCATTCCGTTTGGCGACACCCCGATCGGAACCACTTCGGCTCCCAACTCAGTCAACACCGCCGGGGCAACTTTGTAACCGGCTCCATTAGCACAATCGAGAACAATTCTTAAACCCTTCAGATCAAGATCCTTCGGAAAACTATTTTTCAGAAAAACCACGTAGCGGCCAATTGCGTCAGAAATGCGGTATGCTTTTCCAACTTCATCAGCAATGGGACGCAATTCATCCAAGCGGTGATTAATAATCAGATCTTCGATTTGCAATTCAAGGTCGTCTGGAAGTTTATAACCATCGTTGGAAAAAAATTTAATCCCATTATCCTGGTAGGGATTATGCGAAGCACTGATGACCACTCCAGCATCAGCACGCATTGAAGTTGTAATAAAAGCGATACCCGGGGTTGGCAACGGGCCGACAATTAACACATCAACACCCATCGAACAGATCCCGGCAACCAGAGCATTCTCGATCATATAACCAGATAATCGGGTATCCTTACCAATAACAACCCGATGGCGGCGGCTGGTATCATCTTTAAACACAAAAGCAGCTGCCCGTCCAAGCTGCATCGCCATTTCGGTCGTCATCGGTTCAATATTAGCAACACCTCGCACTCCATCGGTGCCAAATAATTTTTTTTCCATCTTCAGCTATCCTTTTTTTCTTTCTGGTTAGTATCCTGCGGTTGTTTACCATTATTTTCAGCAGGAGACAAAGGCTCTACAGGCTGAATCTCTACTTGAACCTCAGTGGTTCTTTCGTCTTTAAAGTATGTATAGGTACCGCGATAAACTAATGGAACGATAAGAGAAAAACCTTCGTTGACACCATTTAAGTCAACCTTTTCAGTGATTACTTCACTGATA
>JASJGT010000279.1:0-6324 GCA_033791405.1 Desulfuromusa sp. | reverse complement strand
AGTACGATCACAATTTTAGACGGCGGCATGGGAAGAGAGCTTGAACGTCGGGGGGCACCCTTCAAACAACCTGAGTGGTCTGCGTTGGCGATGATGGAAGCACCTGAGATTGTAAAAGAGGTTCACAAGGATTTTATCAAGAGTGGCGCCCGGGTGATTACGACCAATAGTTATGCTCTGGTTCCCTTTCATATCGGCGAGAAACGCTTCCAAACTCAAGGCAAATCTCTAGCGACTTCCGCAGGTCAAATCGCGCGGGCCGCGGTCGAGGAAACCCAAGCACACACTCGTGTCGCTGGGTCTATCCCACCTTTATTCGGTTCTTATCGTGCCGAGCTATATCAGCTTGAACGCGTTGATGAAATTGCAACCCCCCTGATTGAAGGGCTCAGCCCATACTGCGACTTATGGCTCTGTGAAACACAGAGCTTGATTGATGAGCCGATACGGGTAAAATTACTCATCGACAAACTGGATGAGAAGAAAAAACCGTTTTGGGTTTCATTCACCTTGGAAGATTCAATACCAACCAGTGAACCATTGTTACGATCCGGAGAGCCCGTGGTTGAGGCAGTAGCTGCCATGTCCGAAATTGGTGTAGATGCGATCTTATTCAACTGTTGCCAACCTGAGGTCATCGCTAAAGCGATCCAGATAACAAGAGCTAAATTGATATCATTAAATGCTGGAAAGATTGAGATTGGTGCCTACGCCAACGCCTTTCCACCGCAACCAAAAAACGCTATGGCAAACGAGGGGCTTGATGTCGTGCGTGAAGACATGTCGCCTTCAGCTTACCTGAACTGGGCGCAGCAATGGCGGCAAGAAGGTGCTACCTTGATCGGTGGTTGCTGTGGGATTGGCCCCGACCATATCGCCCTGCTATCTGAAAAACTTCGAACTTAAAAGACTGCAGTCAGGTTGCTGTTCTACGAAACGAAAAAGTCCTGGTGAAACATCCCCAGGATTACCCTGGAACAGTGCCGAGTACTGCACCCGCAAAAGCCTGGTCCGAAAAAGAAGAGTAAGATAAGTTAGATATGGATGCCCCCGAAATTAACATTCAAACATTACGGAGAAACAGTATGAACGCACTTATTAACGCTACAACCATCTATTATGAAGACAGCGGCGACACAGCAGAAACCCCAGTAGTATTTGTTCATGGTTTTCCATTCAGCAGTGCCATGTGGTCAGATCAGTTGAAACTTGTCGGTCGCAATTTCCGCACAATAGCTTATGACCTGCGTGGCATGGGCAAGAGCGCCATCGGAGATGGGCAATACACCATCGAAAATCATGTAGATGATTTGCTGGCATTGCTTGACCATCTGGACATTCATCAAGCGATCATCGTTGGTTTTTCCATGGGAGGCTATATAGCCCTAAGAGCTCTGGAACGTAATCCTGACCGTTTTCTTGCAGTCGCTCTATGCGATACCCGCTGTGAAGCTGACGACAATGCCGGTAAAATCAAACGTGCCAATGCAGCTACGATGGTAAAAAAAGAGGGGGCAGCAGAATTTGCCAAAACATTTATCCCTGCAGTTTTCAGCCCGGATTCGGTACAGAACAACACTGCAGCGGTTGCTGAGATCAGCGCCATAATAAAAGCTACAGCACCTGTAGCAATTGCCGGCAATCTCATTGCCATGGCGGCACGAACTGACACCAGCGCGTCACTCGGAAAAATCGCCGTACCCACACTCATCATGGTAGGCGAAGTTGATACAGTCACCCCGCCGCAAGCCGCGCGTTTTATGCACGACAACATAGCCGGAGCCGAACTACAGCTGATTCCTGATGCCGGGCATATGAGCAACATGGAAAATCCACAGATTTTTAATAGTCACTTGATGGCTTTTTTACAGCGGGTGTCAAACCAGTAGATAACACTACCAGAAAAACTGGGATTTTTCTAAAAACGTGAAATTGTAGCAGCAAAATGAATAGATCCGTCCCCTTTCATTCTGTTTGCACGGGAGTGACGGTTATCGCGCAAAAGTGTCTTTCCCATGGAAATGGGAATCCAGAAACGATGAAGCTTCCTAGGAAAAAAATAATCCAAGGTGTTTATATATGATTCCTGACAAAGGATTGATACTGGCTGCAGTGGTTTTTACAGGCATTCTCTGCCAGTGGTTGGCTTGGCGGGTGAAGCTGCCGGCTATTCTTTTTCTGCTCTTGGCTGGGCTCGTGGCCGGGCCAGGTCTTGGACTGTTGGACAGTGATGCTCTTTTCGGGGACCTGCTTTTCCCCTTTATCTCACTTTCGGTCGCAGTTATCCTTTTCG
Organism: Desulfuromusa sp.; assembly: GCA_033791405.1. Taxonomy (GTDB): domain Bacteria; phylum Desulfobacterota; class Desulfuromonadia; order Desulfuromonadales; family Geopsychrobacteraceae; genus Desulfuromusa. The sequence goes on along the minus strand of JASJGT010000279.1, from coordinate 4,031 downwards.
AAGGCAGTCTGACCCTTCAGTATCACCAGATAGCCAAACTAAAGACGGTCGTGCAGAGACTTGTTTCTGTTGGCATGGTCACCACTTGGCTGATTACCGCCACGGTAACTCGGTTCGCCTTGGACTTTCCGTGGGGTCTCGCCCTATTATTCGGGGCGATTACCGTGGTAACCGGACCAACGGTCATAGTCCCTATGTTACGGACTATCAGACCCAACGCCTCGGTGGCGAACATTCTCCGCTGGGAAGGGATCGTCATCGACCCCATCGGGGCGACTCTGGCAGTTTTGGTTTATGAATTCATTCTCGTCGGCAGCGACGGCAATGCTTTGGGACATACCTTCGCGGCCTTCGGTTTTCTTGTCTGCCTCGGCATGTTCCTGGGATCAACCACAGGATACCTCTTCGGCTTGCTTCTGCGTCATCACTTGCTGCCTGAGTACCTCCACAACGTCGCCAGCCTCGGGGTGGTGTTTATGGTTTTCGCTCTTTCTAACCATCTGCAGCATGAGTCCGGATTGCTCACGGTCACGGTCATGGGAATCTGGCTTGCCAACATGAAAGGGGTGCAGGTTGAAGAAATACTTGATTTTAAGGAAAGCCTGTCCGTTCTTCTGATCACGGTTCTTTTTATTGTTCTTGCCGCACGTCTCGATGTTCATATGCTCATGACCCTGGGTTGGGGTGCAATTTTTATTTTCCTGGCCATTCAGTTTCTGGCCCGGCCCTTAAGCATCATGCTTGCTACCATGGGATCGAGCCTGACATGGCCGGAACGGCATCTCCTAGCCTGGATCGCACCAAGGGGCATTGTGGCCGCCGCAATTTCCGCCTTGTTCGCCATCAAACTCGAAGCTGCCGGGTTCTCTCAGGCCGGATTATTGGTTCCCCTGACTTTTATGGTCATTATTGGCACCGTAGTCCTGCAGAGTTCAACGGCTGGTTATCTCGCGGCCTGGCTTGGGGTCTCCGAGTCGGATCCGAAGGGAATACTCATCGTCGGAGCTAACCAAATGGCCCGGGCCATCGCTAAAATCCTGAACGAAGAAGGCTTCAGATGCCTCCTTGTCGACAGCAGCTGGAACAAGATAAGTGACGCCAGGATGGAAGGTCTGGATACCTATTTTGGTGATCCTGTTTCCGAACACGCGGATCGCCATCTCGACCTGGTTGGAATCGGAAAGATGATAGCGCTTTCTCCCAGAGGGCCGCTGAACGTCCTGTCTTGCATGCATTATCGCATGGAACTGGATTATAATTCCGTCTTCTTTCTGAAGACCGGTGCAGTTGGCGATGTGACCGATGACCGCAAAGCGTCTTCCCGCCGATGCGGCCAGATGCTTTTTGGCCAGGAGATCACCTACTCAAGTCTGTCCGGGTTGATCGGTAAAGGATGGTTTCTGCGCAATACCGGATTAACCGACACCTTCAGTTATGAAGACTACCTCAAGCTTTATATCGCCGGCATAGTCCAGATGTTCGCCATTACCCCAAAAGGGGAACTACGGGTTTTTACCGACGAAGATGCGATGTCTCCACTGTCGGGTTGGTCAGTCATAAGTCTTGTACCGCCTGATGAAATATCCGGGCTGAAGAGTGAAGAGATAACGCAAAAGAGTGCAAAAGAGCAAAAGGAGACAGGATTATTAGGCGAGGCAACAGTTCTAACGGAATAAATCGTCGCCCCAGGCGTTTGAGAGAGATCGGTGAACTTTGGCAGGACTGATGTTATAATATCTGCGGAGTTCCGGGGACACCATATACCTAAAGAGTGACATGGGAAAAGCTTACTCAATTTCGCTCCGTCTATCGGCCGTTACCTATTTATAAACTTGGAGGATTCAAAATGAGTGCTTATCTGATTGTCGATACAAAGATCAATAATCCAACTGCGTATGAAGAATATAAAAAACTTGCTAAACCCATTGCTGAAAAGTATGGCGGCATTTATCGGGTCAGAGGGGGAGCAATGGATGTGCTGGAAAACTCTCTTTGGACGCCAACAAGAATCGTGATTATAGAATTCCCTGATATGAAAAGTGCACAAGCCTTTGCAAACTCAGACGAGTACGCGCCAGTTAAACCAATGCGTTTAAATAATGCTGAGTGCACCCTATTTATTGTGGAGGGAGCTTAAGTCGTAAGGTTAAATGTCACTTCCGACAGTTTACAGCAGAACCTTCACCAGACTTTTAACAAGAAAATCAATTTCCTCATCATTAATATTCAACGGTGGAGAAATGCGGATCGTATGCCCATGACTGTCATTGACAATCAATCCAAGGTCGAGAAGTTGCCGACAAAAATCCATAGCATTGCCATTAACGACTTCAATCCCGATAAACAACCCTTTTCCGCGCACTTCTTTGATGTGCGGAGATTTTTCGGCAATTTTATCGATTGCAGCTTTTAACTTTTCCCCTTGCCTGGCTGAGCTTTCAACCAATTTATCTTCCACAATCACATCAAGAGCAGCAATCCCGGCAACACAGGCCAATGGAAAGCCACCGAAAGTTGATCCATCAGAGCCGACAGTGAACGCCAGATCCATCAGTTCACTATTGGTCATAAAAATCGACAGCGGAACCAGCCCACCCGACAGAGCTTTACCCAGAACCAGACCATCTGGGATAACATTTTCATGCTCAAAGCAAAACCGTTTACCGGTACGACCTAGACCAACTTGAATTTCATCAAAAACCAGCAACAGATCTTCTTGATCAGCAAGATCCCTTAACCCTTGCAGAAATCCGGCAGGTGGAATCTGCATACCACCCTCCCCTTGCATCGGCTCGACCAGAATTCCGCAAGTATTTTTATTCACAAGTTTTTTGACATCGTCAAGATCGCCAAATTTTGCTGAGACAAATCCGGGAGTCAGTGGGCCAAACCCTTCACGGGATTTCTTTGTTGAAGAGAAGGAGATAACTGTAATCATTCGGCCATGAAAGTTATTATCGAAAATGATGATTTCCTGCTGACCATCCTCGATCCTTTTTTTCTTCCAGCCGTAATAGCGCATCATCTTGATGGCAGTTTCAACCGATTCAACTCCACCATTCTTGGGCAACACTTTGTTACCGTTGGCACCAAAGCGTGGAGCTAATTGTGGGGCAAAATTTGCCGCCTTCTCAAGAAAAACTCCAAGCGGGTCAGTATAGACAACATTTGATATGACTGACGCATAATTACCCAATAATGCTTCAGTCATTGCATGAACTATTTTAGGGTGATGATGACCAGGGTTGGCAGCAGAATAAGCAGCCAGACAGTCAAGATATTTACGTCCACTGGCATCGGTCAACCAACACCCTTTAGCCTGACGGACAACCAGATTCAGACGGTCATAATGGTGGGCGCCGTAGGTATCCTCAAAACTTACAATTTTATCGTCCGCTACAGTTGAGTATGCAGATATCAAATTGTTATTTGGATTATACATAGCAGCTCCTTTTATGTATGATTACCTTATTGGATCATATGTTGCTATCAAGGTAACAACTTAACGTATAAATGAGTATATGTCAAGAATTAGCCTGTATATGCTATGCTTGTCTGGCAAGATGATTGACGTTTAGCTGTCGCTGTAAAAGGGAGGACAGATGCTGGAATCTTACACAATGACTGAGTTCGGATTTTCACAATATGAAACCTCCTGTTATATGGCCTTGGTGGCTCACCATCCATCGAACGGGTCACAACTCAGCAAATTATCAGGCATTGCCCGATCTAGAATATATGATGTGTTGAATACTTTGAGTCGCAAAGGGATGGTTTTTGAAATAGAACAGGGGAAGTATGTTCCGTTACCGCCTCAGGAACTGAAAAAACGCCTGAAGAGTCAGTTCGAATCAAATCTTCATAGTTTTGAAGAAGAGCTGGAAGCAGCGTCAACAGTGACAGAGTACGAATATATCCTGACCCTGAGGGGGCAAGACGAGGTCATGCAAAAAGCTATTGAAATTATTGATCACGCTGAAATCGAAATCTATATCAGGCTATTCCCCTCCTGCGGGAAAAAACTTGCTCCT
>JASJGT010000278.1:0-10875 GCA_033791405.1 Desulfuromusa sp. | reverse complement strand
AAATTGAACGACAAAGAACGCAAGGCGATTGAATCTATGACCTGCGCTATTGTAAATAAGATTCTGCACCACCCAACTCATATTCTGAAACAGACAAATAACGCAACTAACGGCGGCCTTTATCTCGATGCCGTTCGAACTTTGTTTGATCTGCCGGACTCAGTTGAGCAGAAACCTGACACTGACAAATCAAACCAGTCATAATAAAGGAGAATGTATGGCAACCCGCACTCTAAGAATAGGCACCCGCGCCAGTGCTTTAGCTCTTTGGCAGGCTAACTGGGTTAAAGATGAGCTGGAAAAACGTTATCCAGATCTGGAGGTCACGCTGACTAAAATTAAAACCCAGGGGGACAAAATTCTCGATGTGCCGCTGGCCATGGTTGGTGGAAAGGGCTTATTCGTCAAAGAGATTCAGGAAGCAATGCTGCGTAATGAAGTTGATATCGCAGTACACTCGATGAAGGATGTGCCAACTTTTTTTCCTGATGGCACGGGGCTACGTTGTATTACTGAGCGGGAAGATCCACGTGATATTGTGGTTCTGAAAGAGGGCTATCAATGTTTTACTGAAATCTGCCAGAAGGGTAGGATTGGCACCTCTTCATTGCGGCGCAAGGCACAGCTGTTGAATCTACGTCCCGACCTGGAGATGGTTGATATCCGCGGCAATGTTCAGACCAGAATCAAAAAACTGCAAGAAGATAATCTGGATGCTGTTGTGTTGGCGGCGGCCGGGATGCATCGCCTGGGATTTTCCGAGCAGATCGGCGAATACCTAGATCCAGAAATCTGCCTTCCAGCGATTGGACAGGGAGCATTAGGGCTGGAGAGCCGCCTGGGTGACGATGCGACCAATGAGCTGATCGACTTTTTTAATCATTTACCAACGTCCTACGCAGTCACGGCAGAACGTGCGGTGCTGGCAACCCTCGAAGGTGGTTGTCAGGTGCCGATTGCGGCATTTGGAACGGTGAATGGTGATCAGTTAGAATTAACCGGACTGGTGTCTGATGTCCTTGGGCAAAAAATGTTGAAAGAGACACTGACCTGCCATGTTGATCAAGCGGTTGAAACCGGTGTTGCTCTGGCAAAAGAGTTGCTGTCTCAAGGTGCCGCTGAGATTCTCAACGAAGTTTATGGTTGTGAAACCTTCAACACTGATGAGGATTGACTTTGGCTACGGAATTGCCATTGGCAGGCAGACGTTTTTTGGTTACTCGCCCTCAAGATCAGGCTGCAGATTTTATCTTATTGCTTGAGCAGCAGGGTGGCTCAGCGATCTGTGTTCCTACGATTGGAATTATCCCTCCAGAGAGTTGGGCTCCGCTGGATTTTGTGATGCGGGACCTGGAAGATTTCGATATTTTGATTCTTACTTCGATCAATGGGGTTGAGGCTTTTTTTGAGCGGTTGCTGGAAACGAATCAGTATTATGGAACGTTGACTGATATGTTGGTGGTTGCTGTTGGCCCTAAAACGGCTCAAGCGATAGAGGAAAATTGTATCCATCCTGATCTGGTTCCAGCGGATCACCGTGCCGAAGGGGTGGTCGCAGAACTGTTGAAACATGGGGTCAAGGGGAAAAGAATCCTCTACCCACGGGCAGAGATTGTTCGCCCCCTGATTATCGACAGCTTGCAGGCTGCCGGGGCAGAGGTGATTGCTCCGGTTGCTTACCGTACTGTTATGCCTGAAGGGAATGAGGATAAAATTCGCACCCTGCTGAATGATGGTAATATTGATGCTATCTGCTTTAGTTCCTCGTCAACCTTCAATAATTTGTTGACTATGTTTGGTGATGATCTAAAAAGACTGCAGGGGAAAACCAAGTTTTTTTCCATAGGTCCTCAGACATCAGAAACTATCCGTAAGCATGGGTTTGAGGTTGATCTGGAGCCGGAGAGCTGGACACTGGATGCGCTGGCCGAAGCGATGGTTAATTATTACAAGAATTCTAAATGAAACTCCGGGGGAAGAATTGAACGCTTCCCCTATACTCTAAAAGGGAGTCCCTTTATGTATTTTCCCAGTTATCGTCCTCGTCGTTTACGCCGTAATGAAAACATTCGGCGCATGGTGCGTGAAACCCATTTGCGAATCGACGATCTGATTTACCCGATGTTCAGTGCCTTTGGTGAAAATATCAAAAAAGAGATCAGCTCAATGCCGGGAATCTATCAGCAGTCGATTGATAATATTGTTGCTGAGGCGAAAGAAGTATATGACCTTGGAATTCCCGCGGTGGTGCTGTTTGGTATTCCAGAGGAAAAAGATGCCGTTGGTAGTGATGCCTACTGTGCTACTGGAATTATTCAGAACACCATCCGTGCCATTAAAGAAAAGGTTCCAGAACTGACTGTTATTACCGATGTCTGCATGTGTGAATACACCGATCATGGTCACTGTGGGCTTATCAAGGATGGTGATGTTGACAACGACTCGACCCTGGAACTGTTAGCTGCTGAAGCGCTTTCCCATGCCCAAGCTGGCGCTGATATTGTGGCTCCTTCAGATATGATGGATGGTCGGGTAGTGGCAATCCGGGATATTCTGGATGAGAACGGCTTTGAGCATATCCCGGTGATGAGTTATGCGGTTAAATATGCCAGCGCCTATTATGGACCATTCCGTGAGGCGGCAGAAAGTACTCCCGAATTTGGTGACCGACGGAGTTATCAGATGGATCCAGCCAATCGCTTGGAAGCGCTACGTGAAGCCAATCAAGATGTTGCTGAAGCCGCTGATTTTCTGATGGTCAAACCAGCGTTAGCCTATCTCGATGTGTTGCGGGAGTTGAAGGATAATTTTGACCTGCCACTGGTTGCTTACAATGTTTCCGGTGAATACAGTATGGTCAAAGCTGCTGCGGAAAAGGGTTGGATTGACGGTGATCGGGTGATGATGGAAACCCTGATTGGCATGAAGCGCGCCGGAGCAGACTTGATTATCACCTATCACGCGAAAGAGGCGGCAAAGCTGTTGCAAGGCTGAGCACTTTATTTAAATATATATGAATGGAGTGAAGGGGCTATTGGATGTTGGTAGCCCCTTCTTATATTTTTACTATGCCCGAATATTATACCGATACTTTAGCTAACGGTGTCCGTCTGGTCACTGTTCCCATGCCTCATCTGCATTCTGCCGAGTTGGTTTGCTCTATGGCAGTTGGTGGGCGCTGTGAGGTTCCGGAACTGTCGGGAATTTCACATTTTCTCGAACATATGATTTTCCGGGGTACGGCTGAATATGCCACCAGTACCGAGTTGGAGCGTGCTTTTGAAGTAATTGGCGGATCGGTTAATGCCTCAACCGATGCAGAGACAACCTGTTTTCATTCGCGCATCCATCCCGGTTATCTGGACAAAGGGGTGGCTTTGTTTGCCTCCATGCTGAGGCGACCAAAGTTCAATGATATCGATATCGAACGGCGCATTATCCTTGAAGAGGCGCGAGAGGATTTTAACGAGGATGGAGTTCAGGTCAATCATGATAATTTGATGGTTAGTTTGCTCTGGCCAAAGCATCCTTTAGGGGATTCATTGATTGGTTCCTCTGAAACTATACAGGGAATTGATCGCTCCACTCTGGACGCTTATTATCGTTCTTGGTATTTACCTCAGAACCTGGTTATTTGTGCTTGTGGACCGATCGTAAGGGATGAGTTTCGAAGTTTGGTGGAAGAAGAATTCGGTGACTGGGTGCCGCGGGAACCGCTCTCGATTTTGCCTGCCCCTAGTATGGTAGAAACCCGGTCGGAGAGCCTCTGGGTGCAGGATTCTGATTCGCAGATCGGTTTACAGCTGGCGTTTCGCTTGCCGGGGCGGCAGGATAACCGGACTCTGGCGGTTCGATTGTTGCGGAGGGTTTTATCCTCGGGTGGTGGTGCGCGGCTCTCTTTGCGTTTACGCGAAGAGCTCGGGTTGACCTATGCGGTTGAGGCGAATTGCTCACTGCTGGATGATACTGGCTATCTGGCTATCGATCTCTCAGTCGCTCCGGAAAATCTGCAAGCCGCTGTGACAGCATTATTCGAGGTTCTGGCTGATTTGCGTGACCAGCTGATTCCAGCCAATGAATTGGCTGCAGTTATAAAAAGTTACCAGTTCGATCTCGAATTTTCGCGCGATCAGAATGAGGCTCTAGCGGTTCGCTATGGTTGGGGCTTGCAGGCCGATTATATTCGAACCTTAGAGGAAGATTGTCGGGAGTTACAGCAATTGACCTCGACATATCTGCAGCAGGTGGCCAGAGAGTTATTTTGCCAGCGGGGGATGAAGCTGGTTGTGGTTGGTCCATGGTCAGAAACTGATCGTCAGGTGGTTGATCAGCAGTTACAAACCTCTGGATTATGACTGCTGACCTAACTCAATTAATTCTGACCGTTTTGTAAAGGAAATATTTTTTCTCTTCTGCCGAACTATCCGTCGGATCGCAAGCCCCCATGGTTAAATCTTCCAGATAGATGTGACAATGCCCCCCTCCCGCCAATATTTGTATCCCCTCGATTAGTTTGTGGAGGATCTCCACCAAAATTTCTTTGCCGAGCTCCTGAATGTTGCCAATGATCTGTTCGATTTGTTGTGATGCGGGTTGTTCCATGGTTTCCTCACAAACTGAGTATTATTTTACTCACTCAAGGGTGTGGGGATTGAGTGTAATTGTCAAAAAAAACAATTAGTGTTGATAATAAATAAAACTTAGTAACTTTATATAGTTAGTTTATAGAATGGTGACGATAATTTTTATATTAAAACAGTTTTTTCACTATTCTTAATATTTTTTCTGTGGTTGCAGTGTTTTAACTCTATTATTTTTAATGGGTTACATCTTCTGGATTAAATTATCTTAGCCTTGATTTTTTATTTTTAAGAAATATTTATTAGGAATGAAAATATTTAATATTATCTAACTTACTGAATATTATGGTGTTTTTTCGACAAACGGCTTGCTGAAAAAGTTGATTTGACCGATAATGATCAACTACGCTGACTCTAATTGGGTTGGCACTTGTTTCATTCTTGGGTGTTTTTTTTGACGGGGGGATGGTTTGACAGGTCGTATGGATACATCTGCAAAAATATTTTCAGGGCAGGGAATCGCTGAATTGCTCTGTATGCCACAGGTATTAGTTGATTTAATAGAAGCCTGTCTGGGTGGCGATAATCACCAGTCACTGGCTGATATAATTCTTCAGGATGCTGCCCTGGCGGCAAAAATCATCTTGGCTGCCAGTAAAACCAGCTCGAAGCCGCTGGATCCACTTGAACCTGTTTCGTCGGCTATTCAGCAGCTGGGAACGCCGATGCTAACCGGTATCGCTCTGCAAGAAGCCAGACAGATTGTTCAACACAATTTTACCCCTCGGGAATTATCTTTTCAATACGGGCTGTGGTTCTCATCCCGGGTTGCCGGTTTGTTTGCACGTTGCCTTGCCCCGTCGGTTGATTATCCCCATATTGAGGAGGCTCAACTTAGTGGCTTACTGCTAAATCTCGGAATCCATGCTCTGTTCGCCCGTGAGGGTTCCAGCTATGTTGATTTGGATGTAAATCCCTGGAGCAGTGCGATCCAGTCTCGTCTGGAAGATGCCAATTATAAGATTGATCATCTAAAAATTGCCGATCAGTTAATTGGTGAATGGCAGCTTGATTCATTCTTGGGTGATGCTATCCGTTTTCTGCATGCCGACATCGCCGAGATTGAACAGAGTCATCCACTACTGAAGATTGCCCGTCTGACCCAATATTTTTGTCGGAACCCGCAACAGTTATCAGGTGAAACAGAAGCACTGGCCGAGCGGCTATTCGATTTTCGTAAAAGTGAAATCGACTATTTATTCGATTGGGTCAGTGGACTCTATCCCTCTTTTGTCACCATTTTAAGTGATTCAGAGAAACTTCAATTGGAGATGTCTGCCGCACTGGATCGATTGACAGAATTGACCTTCATGTTGGCAGATCAGGAAGCTGCCCGGGCGCGTCTGGCAGACGGTAAAAGTCTTGAAGATCTGGTAGAAATTACGCGAAATCTTTATCTGGAAAATAGCCCAGCAAACAATGTGTTTTTCTTGCTACTGGATCAGGAAAACTACCAGTTGACGGGTATCACGATAACTGGACAGCCGAGATTGATCGGTGAGTTAAAAATTCCAATGAATGTTGAATCCAGTCTGGCTTCGGCTGCATTACTCAGTGGGGTTCCAGGGGATTCTTTTCAGTCGGGGCAGTCTCTCACTGTGACGGATCACTTGCTGCTACGCTTGTCAAAAAGTCAAGGAATTAGCTGTCATCCGCTTCTCTGTGAGGGGCAAGCTTTGGGAGTCGTGATTCTTGGTATCGATTCAACGCAGGGATTAGATGAGTTGCAATCGTTAAAAATCAAGATGTTTGGCCAGGTGGTTAGTACTGCTCTGCTGCGGGTCATGACGAATGTTCAGGATCCTTTTAGCGAGGGAAACAGTTTGCTGCGGCGGGTCAGTCATGAGGTTAATAGCCCGCTGACAGTTATTGGTAATTATGCTGAAGTTTTAAATCATCTCCTGACGGATAAAAATCATCAGGATTTGACGGAATCGATTAAAAGCGAAGTTCGACGGATTGATGATATTATCAACTACTATCTTAACCGACAGGAAATCCCCGATTTTCCGGAACACAGTATTCATTTGAATCAGTTGGTGCGGGATACGGTTAATGCTATAAATGATGCGGAGTTTAAACCACGACAAATTTTGACTAAGTTTGACCTGCAGAGTGACTCAGATAAGGTGGCGACCAATCCTGTTTTGGTCAGGCAGATTCTGGTTAATCTGCTCAAAAACGCTGCAGAAGCTGTCAGTGTAGGTGGAATTATTCAGCTCATTACACGTGATGGCTATGCTGCTGATAGTGGCGGGTATGTTGAAATTATTGTGCGGGATAATGGTTCAGGAATCGCTTCCCAGTTGCAGGAAAAATTATTTCAGCCAGTTATGAGTACCAAGGGGGCTGGACACTCTGGGGTTGGTCTGAGCATTGTCAAGGGGATGGTTGAAGATCTTGGCGGGCGGATCAGTTGCCATAGTTCAGCCGAATCTGGAACCAGCTTCCACTTGCAGATCCCCCGTAGAGATGATAGCCCCGTTGATTCCTAGGAGTAGTCGTGCAAGGTAAAATCGCTGAAGACATCTTAGTGGCTAAAAAGACTGATCAGCCACATATTTTGATTGTTGATGATCAACTCTCATTATTGCTCAGTCTGCAGGCTTTGTTGCAGATAAACGGCTATCGGGTGGAACTGGCAAGAAGTGGTGGTGAGGCGATCACAAAGCTTCAGGATACTGATTATCAGTTGCTTCTTTTAGATTTGCAGATGCCGGGTATTGATGGGCTTGAGGTGCTTGAATTTGTCCGGCAAGCTAAACTTGATCTGGAAACGATCGTTGTCAGTGGCGAAACTTCTTTTACTTCCATAAAGGATGCCATGCGGCTCGGTGCTTATGATTTTATTCGTAAGCCTTACAATCCCGAAGAGTTACTGACAACAGTCAGCCGGGGGATTGAACATTACCGAGAGACAAGGCGAGTGCTGCAAACTAAGCACTCTTTAGGCGAGTCGGAGCAGTTGCATCGGTTTATCGTCAATAATTCACCCGATTTTATCTACATGCTCGATACACAAGGGATTTTCACCTATGTCAACGCCGCTGTTGAGGAGCTCCTTGGATATAAACGACATGAATTACTCGGCAGACATTTCTCTTCAATAATCCACCCCCATAATGCCTCTGAAATCCATAACTTTTTCAGTGAGCACCGCGCTGGAGATCGAGCAACCCACAGTATTGAAATCCGTTTGTTGGCTAACCAGTCGAGTGAACAAGTAACACCTTCTGATAGCCCCGAATTGATTGTTGAACTGAATGCCATGGGTATTTACGAAGAGAAAGAAGCTGGTAACAAAATATTTGTCGGTACTTTGGGGAGTGCCAGGGATATTTCTGAACGTAAAATTTCTGAGGAACATATCAGTCATCAGGCCTATCATGACCTGTTGACCCAGTTGCCAAATCGTATCCTGTTTGATGACAGAATAAACCAGATACTTGCTCACGCGAGCAGAAATCAACAGAAATTTGCCATGCTGTTTATGGATCTGGATCGTTTCAAATTGATTAATGATACTCTCGGCCATGTTATGGGGGATCTGGTTCTACAGCAGGTTTCTGAGCGTATTCTCGGTTGCCTGCGAGCAGAAGATACCCTGTCCCGGTTTGGTGGCGATGAGTTTTGCCTGCTGTTACCCGATATTTCCAGCACAGAGAGTGTCGCTGCGGTTGCAGAGAAAATTCTCAAAGCGGTACGACAACCTTTCAGCATTAATAATCATGAACTCTATCTGAGTATAAGTTTGGGTATTGCGATCTATCCTGATGCAGGAAAAACTGGAGACGCTTTACTACAAAGTTCTGATATTGCCATGTATCAAGTTAAAGCGAACGGCAAAGACGGTTATTGTTTTTACAGTGATACCATGCGCAGTCATTCGAGTTCGCTGTCGGTTGAACGGGATATGTCTACTGCATTGGAAAAGAAGCAGTTTCAGGTGTTTTTCCAGCCCAAGGTTGATCCTTCCACTCATATGATTGTCGGGATGGAGGCGTTGTTGCGCTGGCAGCACCCGGAACGTGGTCTTCTTTATCCGGGAGATTTTATTGCCACAGCTGAAACCTCAAAATTGATGGTTCCGATCGGTGCCTGGGTTTTACGTAGCGTCTGCGAAGAAGTGGTTCGCTGGAAGCAACAAGGCTTGCCCCAAATCAAGATTTCACTGAATATTTCCCTCGTACAGCTTAGGCAGGATAATTTTGCTGAATATTTTATTAAGATATTACAAGAATTTGAACTGAGGGCAGATCTTTTTGAAATCGAAATTACTGAACAGGGATTAAATAAGGGCGAGCGTGATGTCGCAGGGCAACTTCGGGCTTTACGCGATTATGGTGTATCTGTAACAATCGACAATTTTGGTCGGGGTTACTCATCGCTCAGTTATTTACAAAATTTCCCGGTCAATACCTTGAAGATCGACCGATCATTCGTCCGCGAAATTGAAGAAGGTCAAAATCAGACTTGTATGGCCGACGGTATTGCTATGATGGCGAAGGGTATGAATTTAAATGTGGTTGGCGCCGGAGTGGAAAATCTTCACCAACTGGATTATCTACGCAATCTGGGATGCCACGAAGTTCAGGGTTATCTTTACAGTGAAGCCATTTCAGCTCAAGAGACATTGAATTTACTGAAAAATCGACCGAATGAGGGTCCACATTTTACCCTGCCCAATTAAGTTTAATCCCTTCTGTTTAGAAAATAACAGACGGATAGTTCCTCCCTATGTTATGACCTATTTCTAAGAGCCAAACTTTCAATACTATAGTTGATATAAACAGGAGTCATAAAATGCAACAGCGTGAATATATTGGTTTGGAAGATCAATATGGAGCCCATAATTACAAACCGCTTGATGTCGTTTTGTCACGGGGCAAGGGTGTCTGGGTTTGGGATGTCGATGGCAACAAGTATCTTGATTGTCTGGCTGCTTATTCGGCTGTGAATCAGGGGCACTGCCATCCAAAAATTATGCAGGCGATGGTTGCCCAAGCAGAAAAGTTAACATTAACCTCCCGTGCCTTTCGTAATGATCAGCTTGGTCCTTTTTACAAAGAACTCTGCGAGTTGACCAATTCACATAAGGTTCTGCCGATGAACAGTGGAGCCGAGGCTGTGGAGACCGCGATTAAAACAGTCCGTAAATGGGGCTACACAGTCAAAGGGGTTGCCGAAGATCAGGCAGAAATTATCGTCTGTGAGAATAACTTTCATGGGCGCACCATAAGTATTGTCAGTTTCAGTACCGATGAGAATGCCAGGGCAGGCTTTGGACCTTTCACTCCGGGATTCAAATGTATCCCCTTTGGTGATGCAGCGGCCCTTGAGGCGGCAATTACAGATAATACTGTTGCCTTTCTGGTAGAACCGATTCAGGGTGAAGCTGGAGTGATGATTCCGCCTGACGGCTATCTGAAACAAGCTCGAGAAATCTGTGACCGACACAATATTGTATTAATTCTCGATGAAATTCAAACTGGTTTAGGGCGGACGGGAAAATTACTGGCCGAAGAATACGAGGGTATTGAAGCTGATTTAACCATTATCGGCAAAGCTCTTTCGGGTGGCTATTATCCGGTTTCAGCCGTGTTGTCGAATACCGAGGTGATGAATGTTCTGCAACCCGGTGAACATGGCAGCACCTTTGGTGGTAATCCCCTGGCGTGTGCAGTGGCAAGGGTAGCGTTGCAGGTTCTGTTTGAGGAAAAAATGATCGAAAATTCCTACCAGCAGGGCAAATATTTTCTCGATGAATTGAAAAAAATATCCCATCCCCATATCAAAGAGGTACGGGGGCGCGGATTAATGTTGGCGATTGAATTTCATCCTGAAGTGGGTGGCGCTCGCGCCTATTGTAATAAGCTGAAAGAGAGCGGTATTCTGGCTAAAGATACCCACGAGAATATCGTTCGCTTTGCTCCGCCGCTGGTGATTAAGCGTGACGAAGTGGATATGATTTTGGCTGCCATCAACAAGGTATTGCCATCATCCTGAGTGCGTTTTGGTTGTCCCACCATTCGTTCCAACGATGTAGGGATCCCCTCAGTATCAGGATTGTGCCATTCACGATAGCCGGTTACACGAAGCGATAGCAGTGGAAAGGAGCCTTGTAAAATGCTATTCGGAAAAGAATTTACTAAAATTCAGGTGCAGACTGCCGGTGCTGAAATCAATTTAATTCATGGAGGATCGGGTCCCCCTCTACTTCTTCTCCATGGCTATC
>JASJGT010000277.1:0-2506 GCA_033791405.1 Desulfuromusa sp. | reverse complement strand
CTTCAGGTGATTCATAACGTCTATGGCTATCCATATTTTCAGACCGGTAATATCTATCAGGTGATGCCAGCCGGGTTGCAGGCACGGACTTTTCAGGTGAACTATCTCAACCTGGTGCGCAAAGGAGTTTCACAGACGCGTGTGAGTTCAGGGCAGGTTACACAAACAGATAATTCCAGTGACAATGGAGATAACAGTAACAGTAATAATAGTGGGACGACTTCTGGAAGCCAGATTGATACTGAATCTACAGCAGATTTCTGGACGGAACTGCGTGGTGCTATTCAGATCCTGGTCGGTAGTGATGGTGGGCGTAAAGTGGTTGTTCAACCACAAGCCAGTATTGTTGTGGTTGTAGCGATGCCGGACGAATTACGCCAAGTTGAAGACTATCTGAAAGCTATCCAGAGTAACTTGCAGCGTCAGGTCGTCATCGAGGCCAAAATCATTGAAGTGAGTCTGTCTGATGGATTTCAGGCCGGTATAAATTGGGCGGCATTGGCGGAAACAAGTGGTAAGAGTGCCCTGATGGGGCAGACTGGTGGCGGTTCTGTTTTTAATAGTGGATTCGCTGAAAGCGCCGGTAATATTGGTAATTTGACTCCTGGAGATGTGTTGCCAAATGGCTTGGATGCCCTTGCTTTCGGCGGGGTTTTTAGTCTCGCTTTGAATTTTAACGACTTTCAAGCCTTTGTTGAAATGCTCGAAAGTCAGGGGGATGTTCAAGTTCTGTCCAGTCCGCGGATTTCCACAATCAATAATCAAAAAGCGGTGATTAAAGTTGGCTCAGATGAATACTTCGTCACCGATATTTCCAGCGATACCAACACTGGAACGACAACCACGAGCTCAAATGACATTACCCTGACTCCTTTCTTCTCCGGGATTGCTTTAGATGTGACCCCGCAGATTAGCACAAACGGGCAGATTACCTTGCACATTCACCCGACGATCAGTGAGGTTGTTGATCAGAATAAGGAGATCAATGCTTTTGGCGTGAATCAGAGCATTCCTGTCGCTTTCAGTACTATTCGTGAGTCAGATAGCGTGGTTTATGCCAATAGCGGTCAACTGGTTGTGATCGGCGGTTTAATGCAGGAGAATATTGATAAGCAAGAGTCCGGGATCCCGGTGTTGAGTAAAATACCTGGTCTTGGATCTCTGTTTCGCCATACCAAGTCAATCTCCCGCAAGAGTGAACTGGTGATCCTGCTCCGCCCGCAGGTGATTGGCAGCCCGGCAGATTGGGAAACCACTTTGGATGCTTCAAGACAACGAATTAAACAGATGACTCCCAATTCTCAGCAGAACTGGCGACAATTCTAGTGAAATAGGCCTAGGTATGTATGAACAGTTTTACGGTCTGAAGGAGAAGCCTTTCTCCCTGACTCCGGACACAGAATACTTCTACCGTTATAGCGGTCACCAGGAGGCACTCAATGTCCTGCTGGTTGCGTTGCGTAATGGTGAGGGGTTTGTCCGTGTGACCGGAGAGGTGGGTACGGGAAAAACTCTTCTCTGTCGGCAACTGTTGAAACTGCTTCAGAACGACTGTGCTACTGCCTATCTTCCCAATCCCCTTTTAACGCCATTGGAACTGTATCAAGCCATCAGCCATGAACTGGAACTGGATTTGCCAGATGGTGCTTCCATGCACCAACTGGGTCTGGGTATTTTTGCAGAGTTGGTGCGGTTACGAAAAGTAAAACGACCGCTTGTGGTTTTGATTGATGAAGCTCAGGTGATGCCGCATCGCAGCTTGGAGGCATTACGTCTACTCAGCAATCTGGAAACAGAAAAAGACAAGTTATTGCACATCATGTTCTTTGCCCAGCCAGAATTTGAACAACGGTTGGCTGAGAATAACCTGCGCCAGCTTCGACAACGGATAACTTTCTCCTATCGGTTGACAACTCTGCATCGCCGGGAATTATCAGCGTATCTGGATCACCGCTTGCAGGTTGCAGGATTTCAAACAAGCGGTCTTTTTATGCCCTCAGCGGTTCGGCTGTTACACAAAGCAAGCAAAGGTGTCCCCCGTTTGATTAATCTTCTGGCCCATAAAGCGATGCTGGTCGCTTATGGAAAGGGAGTTAGGAAAATAAATCGAAAAATGATTTTTATGGCCATCAGGGATACAGGGGAAATGAAACTGACAACCAGATATGCTTTTCCTCCATACGTTCTTGAATTCAGTATGATCATGGTTGCTGCTGTTATAACCCTGCTCGCCTGGGGGGTGCTGCAATGAGTTTAATCAATGACATGCTCCGTGATCTGGAAAAACGCAAAAAGAAGGAAGCACGCAGTCTGCCCTGTAGTGAAACACCAGTGGCTGTGGATGAAGGTATCTCATCGCCAAAGATCTTGCTTCTAGCAGGTGGAGCTTTATTACTGGTCGTAGTTAATTGGCTGGGAGTTCAATTGATTCCCGGTTCTTTGCCTGTCTCAACGGGAAGGCAACATTCTTCTATTCAGCATGTAGCTGTGCCCGCGACAGTTGTCA
>JASJGT010000276.1:0-6121 GCA_033791405.1 Desulfuromusa sp. | reverse complement strand
AATTTTCCAATGCTTTTTGATTTCTGGCCAATCATTCAGGGTTTGTTTCCAGGTAAAAGGGAGCAGGATTAACAACGCAATTGTCCAGCGCCAGAACGACATGGCAACCGGTGGGATCAGATCCGCGACCCCCCGAGCAAGAACTGAATTTCCAGCCCAGAATAACGGTGGCAACACCAGCAACAAATAAATTCCGGGGCGCTTATTTTTCATTTCGTACCTATGATTTATAATCTGATTTTGGCTATTAACAGCGAATGCCAAGGAATTCAAAAAATTATTTCAAATAAACCGAGAGAGTAGCACAGGAACCGCTGTTTCGACGCGCAAAATGCGTTCTCCCAAACTGATGGGGATAAAACCGCAATCTTGCAACTTTTCGACTTCGTAGGGGATAAATCCCCCTTCCGGACCAATCGCCAATGTTGACGATTGATTAAGGTGGGAAGTGAACGCCAATTCAGCTCCCGGATGAGCGACATAAGCGGTTGTCCCCCGAACAATATCCGGCAACTGATCCTCCACAAAGGGTTTGAAGCGTGGGCACAGCTGAATTTCAGGAAGAACTGTATCGCAGCCTTGCTCTAAACCCAGGATCAGTTGTTCTTGCAGCTTTTCAGGTTGCAGCAATGGGCTGCCCCAAAAACTTTTATCAACTCGATAACTGTTGATCAAAAATATCTTTTTCACCCCCAGAGAACTGACACTTTGTAAGATTCGCCGCAACATTTTTGGCCGCGGCAAAGCCAGCAACAGAGTAACGGAGAGTGGTTCTGGTGGCTGCTGATCAAGGACAACTTCTATCTCCAGCCCTTGATCGGTCACGCTGAGAATCTTGCCACGTCCCACCAGACCATTGAGTAATCCAACCCGTAATTCATCTCCAACAACCGCCCGGTGGACATTTAATATATGGTCCCGGCGGCGTCCAAGCAGGTGAACCCGATGATCAGCGACAAAATCTTCTTCCTCTAACAGAATCAGGTTCATAGTGGCAAATGCAAGAAAACGACTGATGCTGTTGCACTGAGCAACCCGATCAAGAGACTCCACAGCCCGTTGCGGATCAGTCCATATTTACGGGTCAGACGATATTTACCCAAGTAATAAATTTCATGAAGATAGGCATCGTAAAGTTTTTTTCTATCGGTAATGGTCGTTAAAAATTGGCTTTTAAAATCTTCCTCTGACAGGTCACTGAACGAACGAAAATAAAACAGGTTAGTATGATCGGTGACATGCCATGGCGGGATGATAGCTAAAATCGAACAAACGACCGCCAGAATTCCAGAACCAGCTAACAACAAGGTCGTAACCAGTGCGAGTTTATCGTATTGGGTCAGGGTGATGGTAATGATCAACGAAGAAACGGTCATAATCATTGACGCCTTGGAATCGGCCATTTTGTTCAGATCCATATGTTTGCTTAAGTTGGCACGCAGCGCATTGGTTGCCAGCAAACGCGGGATCAAAGGTTCTTCCTGAAGCGGTTCGTTTTGCATTGAAAATGCCTCCTCAAAAGAGTAAGTATCCCGGCATATTATCAGATCCGTTCCCGCTGGAGCAGCGGAATTTTCTATCTATGCTAAACTTTCTCTTTTCGGGTTCAGATCATATTCCGAATTTTGCTGACGGGAGTAACCGATGCTGACACGACAACACATTGATGAAGCAGCAGAAAATCTACACGGAACCATCCGGCACACCGAACTGATCCACTCACCTTTTTATTCAAAAACTCTCGGAACACCGCTCTATTTCAAGTGTGAGAACCTTCAGCATAGCGGATCGTTCAAAATCCGCGGCGCTTATAATTTTCTTTCCCGGCAAACCCCACAGGTATTGGCAGCTGGAGTTATAACTGCTTCAACTGGCAACCATGCTCTTGGACTAGCACATGCAGCGGATCTGCTTCATTGTCCCTGTCGGGTCATTATGCCGGAAGGAACTCCGTTATCCAAAGAATTAGCCACGTTGGAATCCGGTGCCACAGTTGAACTCTATGGGAAGAGTCGCACCGAAGCAGAGAGCCATGCAAGACAGTTGGCCAAAGCTGAGGGATTCCTCTATGTCTCCCCCCTTGATCATGAACTGATCATGGCTGGGCAAGGAACTATTGGTTTGGAAATTCTTCATGATTTAGAAGAGATCGACACCTTACTCGTCCCTGTCGGGGGCGGCGGATTGATTGCCGGAGTCGCAACAGCAATCAAATCGGCAAAGCCGGAAGTAAAAATTATTGGCGTGGAGCCAGCTTGTGTTGCCAGCGCCACACTGGCTCGACGTAATGGGCATCCAAAAAAATTCTCTACCCGCTGTCATACTTATGCTGAAGAGATTGCTGTTAAACAAATTGGGGAGCTGGCTTTTCCGATCATAGAGAAATATGTGGATGAGATTGTAACTGTTGAAGAAGAACCCATTGCCAGAGCGATTGTCGGCTTGATGGAAAAAGGAAAACAGATTGTCGAAGGAGCCGGTGCTGTCAGTTTAGCGGCACTCCTCTATGGTTTAAAACCCATCCACAAAGGAAATACCGTGTGCCTGCTCTCTGGGGGAAACCTTGATATGCAGAGTCTCGCCAGGATAATCGAGCAAGGAATGCTCGCAGAGGGACACTACCTGAAACTACGGCTGGAAATGGTCGATATGCCGGGAGCACTGGCTCACTTAACCAATATTCTCAGTGAACTGAAAGCTAATATTTTCCAGATAAGACATGATCGACGTAAGACCTCCCTCCCATTGGGTGAAGCAGAGGTGACTCTTGATCTGGAAACCCGTGGCACGGAGCATATCCATGAGATACTGATGCGTCTGGAGGAGGAAAGGTATCAGCCGGAAGTTATACGCTGATTATCTCTATCTGAGACAGCTTTATCCCACCCTATCTAAAATAGATAGGGTGGGATAAAGCATTAATAACGGGAAGCTATAAGAAGGGTTAGTTCAGATCGACAAATCTATCTGCTTATCTGCATACAGGGCATAACTCTTATCCGGACGCTGATATAAAATCACCCTGCGGCTGGCTTCATCAACTTCACTGACCGCAACCAGGATGCTGATATCCAATTGCAGAGTGTTGGTTTCTTCGGGTGGTGTTGGATAACAAAAATCAAGTCTGAGGCGGTTTTTTTCAGAAATGAATCGACCACTGGTTTCGACCTTCTCAATAATTTTATCATTCTTATGATCGATCTTAACCTGCAGATTCTGAAAATTTAGATTGTACTCAAAAAGACCAGCAACGAACACCGGAAAGAAATTGTCAGATTCAGAGAGATTGTGCCCCGCACCTAACGTGGAAGAGATTGACCTGCTACGCAGCGGCTGAAGTAACTCATCAATTTCTTGTAGTGAGATTTTTAACTCAAGAAGCTGGTCAACTAACTCTGCCTCAGCAATTAAAAAACCGAGGTTATTCAGTTCCATTTCGGCGGTCGAATAATCAACCCGGGCAAGCCCTGTCATCTCCGTAAGTTCATCTATCAACTTACGCATGGCTCTGAAACGCCGGCGAACAGGATCGGCCTTGTCGACCCTCTGCTCGCCCTGTTGTTGCGGATATTCATCTCGTGGTTGCTGAGGGTTAATACGTGAGTATGGAGGAACCGGCTCAACTTCCCGATACGGCTGATATGCCTGGGTGCCCCTGACCCGCAGATTTGTTGCCATGACTCGATCCTTCCGTGGATACTTTTTTATATTATACCCGATCTTAAAGCCTCTCTTCTCTTTTGTCGGTCTTATCTCCATAAAACTTTAATCTTGATAAGTCTAACCTTCCGTCACTTTTGCTATTATTGTATATTGAAGTTCAGTGATTTTTTACTGTTTCAACGATTCATTCAAAGCAGGGACAGGTCATGACAACGAATAAAAATGATCATATGCTTCTCCCCGATCGCTCAGCGGCTGAAAAGCTCTATGCCAAACTACGCCCCAGCTATGAATTGATTCTTCTCGATATCTATCAACAATTGCAAGCCCTTGCTGAAAAAGAAGGGTTATCGGTAACAATTAAATATCGCCTTAAACGTTTTGATAATTATTGTGAAAAACTGGTAAGACTGAGCAAATTACAAGGGAGTGATCTGCTGCAGATTACCGATTTAATTGGTATCAGAGTTGTTTGTCCTTTTCTGGAAGATTTAGAAACTGTAGAGCAGTTAATTGCACAAAATTTTGAGATTTTAGAAATGGAACGCAAAGCAGAACAGCACTCTTTTCACGAATTTGGTTACGATTCGGTCCATTTGCTGATTCGAACCACACCGCTGAATCAACCTGTCGCCTTACCACACAGTGCTGATATTTGCGAAATTCAATTGCGCACCATCCTTCAAGATGCCTGGGCTGAAGTTGAGCATGAGCTGGTCTACAAATCAGACATCAACATGCCAAATCACTCGATCCGCCGCAAATTAGCTTCGCTAAATGCTTCCCTGGGCTTATCTGACCTGATTTTTCAGGAAATCCGTGACTACCAGAAAGAAATTCGGCAGCGTGGCTTGAAGTGCCGCCAGAACGTAGAATCAATGTCTCGTGATTATGGGGCAATCCAGATTTCACAACTGCCTGCGTTAGAAGAGATCGCTCAGGAAAAAGATACCTCCATTCCCAATTTTCAAGATTCAAAAAAACTGGAAAAATTGATGTTTGCTGCTCTTGAAGCACATAGCAATAACCAGTTTCAAAAATCGATCAATATTTATGGTGCTGTTTTACGCCTGAAACTTGACCCTGCGATCCGTTCACTGATTTACAACCATCGTGGCATGGCTCTATTTGCGTTGGCAGGATATCAAAAAGGTGTTGAAGATTTCAGCAAGGCAATTGAACACGATGATGAAAATAGCCGCGCCTGGAGCAACCGGGGGTTGGCTTATCGAGTTCTTGAAAAATTTGACCAATCACTTGAAGACTATGACCGGGTTATTAAAATGAACCCCCAGCAGTACGAAGGCTACTGGGGGCGGGCACAGACCTTTTTTGAAATGAAACTATTCAGTCGGGCTCTGAGTGATTGCCATAAAACCATCGAACGAAAAATAGATTTCACCCCGGCTCTTGAGCTGGAAAAAACCCTCCGACGACAGTTATTTTAATCCCGATTGATAGCAAATGGTCCCCAAGCTTGATCCACTGGCATCATTTCGATCGCATTGATGTTGACGTGTGCTGGTCGATTGGCGACCCAGAAAACTGTCTCAGCAATATCTTGTGGAAGTAAAGCCTCTGCCCCTTGATAAACTTTGGCAGCCTGTTCATCATCTCCTTTAAATCGAACCTTGGAAAATTCGCTTTCAGCCATCCCTGGAGCCAGGTTCGTTACCCGGACGTTGTGTCCAATGATATCCGCACGCAAGTTGCGACTGAACTGCTGAACAAAAGCCTTGGTGCCACCATAGGCATTGCCGCCAGGATAGGGCCAGCTGCCAGCGGTCGAACCGATATTGATAATATGGCCGCTGTTACGTTTAACCATCTGCGGTAACAGTGCACGAGTGCAATACATGAGCCCCTTGATATTGGTATCAACCATCGTCTCCCAATCATCGATATCGACTTCCCATGAGGGTTCCAAGCCCAATGCCAAGCCAGCATTATTTAGCAGCACATCAACATTATCCAGCGATCCGAGTTGCTCAAAAACCTGTTCCCGATCACGCACATCCAGAGGAATGATTTGCCGAACAGCCGTCCCCAATTGCACCTTCAATTGTTCCAAGCGTTCGGCCCGACGGCCGGTCAGAATAAGTTGCCAACCCTGAGCAGCAAAGTGTTCTGCACAAGCTTTTCCAAAGCCAGATGTTGCCCCGGTAATCAAAATCGTTTTTGTCATAATTTACCTCCACCTATTTCAATGAGTTCAATTATCTGCAAACAAGTACTTTTAACAATTTTTTTATTTTATGTTATGCTACTTTCTTACACAAATTTTTCATACAAAAACTATAAAGGATTTTATAAATGATTGATGCTTTTCTCTCTCTTCACCCGGTTTGGCAGGCTTTTTTTGCAACGCTATTTACCTGGGCATTAACAGCGCTTGGTGCTGGAGCGGTTTATTTACAACAGGAACCCAGTCGTAAAACTCTTGATCTTATGCTCGGCT
>JASJGT010000275.1:0-2711 GCA_033791405.1 Desulfuromusa sp. | reverse complement strand
TGCTTGATAATGCGCGAGATTATATCTCTGATCCTGAATTCCAACAGGACATGCTGGGAACGGTCGGCAATACAGTTGAAAATATGAAAGGTTTAATTGCACGATTGAAAAATATTAAAGAGAAACCTGAACTGGTCATTGCTTCAGTCCCGTTAAATACAATTATTCAGGATGCTGTTGAAACAGCTGGGACAAATATCGAAGTGTCTGGTCAATCGGTACAGGTTGCTGTGGATGAAGAAGAAATTTACAAGGTTATATTAAATTTGCTGGTCAATGCTGCCGAGGCAACAGGTGACGGTAAGCCGGTGCTGATAAAATATGGGCGCCGGGATATTTTGGCCTTTGTCGAGGTTAGTGATTCAGGTTGTGGGATGAGTGCTGATTTTATTGAAGATAAATTATTCAAACCGTTCGAGACCACCAAGAAACATGGTTTCGGTATCGGCCTTTACCAATGTAAACAGATTATTCAGTCGCATGGTGGAGAAATTGAGGTTGAAAGTCTCGATGGAAAAGGGACGACATTCACCATGTTGCTGCCAGTGGCATAGGGCACCAAAATAGTTGGATAGTTACACTGTCTTATACCCTCAATCTTGATAATGGAGATTAACTTGGAAAAATTACTGATTGTTGATGATAGCACCGAAATCAGAAAACAATTGAAATGGGGATTGGGTAAGGAATACCGTGTTTTGTTGGCGGAATCGGTCGACGAGGCACTCAAGCTTTATGAACAACATGTTCCTAAGGTTGTTACTCTTGACCTGGGTTTGCCCCCAGATGTTGATGGCGCTTCTGAAGGACTGCGTTGTTTGCAACAAATGTTGAAAAAACAACCAACCAGTAAGATCATTGTTCTTTCCGGTAATGAGGATCATGAGAACGCTCTGACGGCTGTCGATATGGGCGCTTATGATTATTATCATAAACCGATTAATCTGGATGAATTGAAGATTATTCTTGCTCGCGCTTTCCATCTGGCTGGACTCGAAGAGGAAAACCGTCTTCTACAAGTTTCTGCTGGGCAGGATAAGGAGAATGGGTATAGTGGCATTTTTGGACAATGTCCACAGATGCAGCAGGTCTTTGCCATGATTAAGAAAGTTGCATCCATCGATGTGCCGATTCTTATTCTTGGTGAAAGTGGCACCGGTAAGGAGGTTGTCGCACGGGCAATTCATAATCGTGGGATTAGAAAAGATGGCAATGTGATTGCGATTAACTGTGGCGCAATCCCCGAGAGCTTACTTGAGAGTGAACTATTCGGGCATGAAAAAGGTGCTTTTACCGGGGCTCAGAGCCGAGTTCAGGGAAAGGTGGAATACGCAGAAGGAGGAACTCTCTTTCTGGATGAAATCGGGGAAATGGCGCCGCTGTTGCAGGTTAAATTGCTCCGTTTTTTACAGGAAAAGGTGATTCAGCGGGTTGGTGGGCGGGAAGATATTGCGGTTGATACCCGGATTGTCGCTGCAACCAACGTTGATATCCAGGAATCGATCAAAAATGGAAAATTTCGCGAGGATCTTTATTATCGCATTGGAGTCATCACGATTGCGCTACCACCATTGCGTGAGCGCGGTGAGGATATCGAACTTTTAGCCAATATATTTCTGCGTCGGTTTGGGCAGGAATTTGGCCAGAAGGTCAGGGGCTACAGTGCAGCGGCACTCAAATGGTTAATGACTTATGATTGGCCCGGAAATGTGCGTGAGCTGGAAAATAAAATCAAGCGTGCTGTAGTGATGGCAGAGAGTCCGATTATCGAAGCGTATGATCTTGGTTTTGAGGAAAAACAGGCGACTGCCGAATTAAGCCATCCTTCTGTCGAAGAGACACCTCTTGGTGTCCCGGATATGGCTAAAGAACTCAGTTTTGCAGGGATGACGCTCAAAGATGCTCGCCAACAGGTTGAGAAAAATTTACTGAAGCAAGCGATGGAAAGATCGCAAGGGAATATTCTTAAGGCCGCTGAAGAATTGGATGTCAGTAGACCGACTTTTTATGATTTACTCAAAAAGCATGGACTGCATCAATCCTGATGGCGTCGCAAAAAAAAGTCCGATCTACTGCGTTGTAGCAGTTTTCCCGGATCTTGACCTACCCTATGTAGGCCTGCACCCCGGAAAGACTACTACGCCTTGTATATCGTAATTTTTGCTTAGCCATCTTTTTTCTTTTTTGTGAGTGCATCAATCCTGATCATTTAGAAAGTTATTCCGTCGTAAACTGCCTGACTTCGCTTTCATAGGTCAGATTTGGGTCTTGAGTGTCGGTGGCAACAACTTTCCAGTAATAGGTTGTTGATGCTTCCAGATCAAATGCCTGGTGGTAGTCGCTGCTCCCTTTGTCGATCGAAAAAAGAACCGATGGTTCAGAAACTGCTGCGGAATGACTCGTGGCTGTATCCTCACCGCCTCCACCACCACCGCAGGCTGTTAGAATTCCTCCGAGTAACATAACCAGCAGAAGACTTACGTATTGTGGTAACCGTTTTACCTGGGGTGCTGGTCGGTATTTTATTCCTACCGTTAATAGCAAAGCCAGCAGAATAACAAGAATGCCGGTTGGTACGTTATTGCCCCCAGAGTCTGGAGGAAATGCTACAATCAAACTGGTGGCTGTGGTCACTTCGTTTTGATCTGTTCCGTAAAAGAGGGTGTAGGTTACATCAAATTCAGCTGGAGCTGTTTCCCAGCGGAAGGTGG
>JASJGT010000274.1:0-23865 GCA_033791405.1 Desulfuromusa sp. | reverse complement strand
TCTTTTTGGTCAAAAACATAATTTAGATTCATCGTTGGAATTTCTTGCTTCAAGTCAGTCGCATTTTGATCGTGACCATCAAGCAGAGCCATCTCCAAACGTTGCTTATGATTCAATTCCTCAATTGCCGCTTCACGTAGGATCGCTTTTGCTTGGCGATCTGTCACAACATCAATAGCATGCAGATAATTCCGGAACCCTTCTTCTTCCATTTCAATCGCTTTTTCAAGGGCGGCTTCATAAGTGTAACAAACACCATCTTCTAAACCCATAATCATCTCCTGTCAGTAAAATTGATAAACAACAAAGAATTAAATATTAGTCGAGGACTGATTAAACGCTAAAAATAGCAGTATCTATGATCCTCACAAGTCAGAAAACCATCTAAAGTAACAGTAGCAAGTAAATATTAACATATTGTTTGTGACAAGGTCACTCTCCAATAATTTTCACCAGAACCCTTTTTTTCCGCCTGCCATCAAATTCACCGTAAAAGATCTGTTCCCAAGGTCCAAAATCAAGCCTGCCAGCCGTCACCGCGACAACGACTTCTCGCCCCATAACCGTTCTTTTCAAATGGGCATCGCCATTATCTTCTCCGGTATTATTGTGACGATAAAGACTCAACGGTTCATGCGGTGCAAGTTGCTCTAACCAGCGCTCATAATCGTGATGCAAACCTGACTCATCATCATTAATAAAAACGGAAGCGGTAATATGCATTGCATTACACAACAACAAGCCATCACTGATGCCACTTTCCCGCAAACAGTTCTCTACCTGACTGGTAATATTAATAAAACCGCGACGAGTGGAGATTTCAAATAATAATTCTTTCCTGAATGATTTCAATGGTTCCTCCAAAAAGAGTTAGAAACATTATCAAAGTCCCTGATAAATAAGGAATCTTAACTTTACAAGCGGTTGACAGAGAATAAGAACTTCTATATAAATGCCGCTGTTTGTCTACATCAAAAGTTAATATTGATCCACAAGTGAGTCTATGAATATTTCAAACCTTTACAAAATAAGTCTTCCGTTGTTTTTTGGACTCTGCCTGTCACTGGTGAGCTATTCAAATAGCAATGCTCCAATTTATCAGGGTCCAGACATTCAAATTATTGGTCAAGACTTCTATAAAGATCTAGAGTCGGAGTTTCAACGCTATAGTTACCAGATTGATGCTCTGGAGGATGGAGTTCCTCCTCTGATTCTACAAAACCTTCCCAGTGATCTGAATAAAATTACCTCCACTAAACAACGCAAATCAATATTTTTTAAAGCTTTGCTGCCAATGATTCTATTGGCTAATGACGAAATTCGCGTAGAGAGAAAACAATTGCTGATGATTAATCAGCAGCTCTCAGATAAAAAAAGCTTAGATGACCACCAAATACAAATATTGTTGACTCTATCCCAGCGCTACAAAGTCAAATCAAACCAGAATCAACCAGAAAATAATATCCACAAACTGTTAAACCGGATCGACATTATTCCAGCAGATCTGGCTTTAGCTCAAGCAGCCAATGAATCTGCCTGGGGCACATCGCGTTTTTCACGCGTGGCCAATAATTTATTCGGGGAATGGACATTCGTTCAAGGCCAGGGGATCGTCCCCAAAGGTCGTCCAGAGGGGGAAACTTACGAAGTGCAGAAATTTTCCACTGTCTACGACTCGGTGCGCTCTTATCTACACAATTTGAACACCCATTCTGCCTATAAACAACTGCGACAACTACGTGCTGAAAGTAGGGTTTATGGACAGGATCCAAAAGGATTAAAGTTAGCCGAAGGGCTACTGCGTTATTCAATTCGCGGCGAAGATTATATCAAAGAGCTGCAAGCGATGATTCGGTCAAATCAGCTTAATCGCTTTGCCAGTGCCAAACTTCGCACCAGCAGTTAAGGGCATCACAAAAATCTAGTTTGTTGTTCCCCGCAAAATCACTCCCCATCTTTTACCGGATTTTTTGCATTTATCCATGGATGACTATACCAGAGCCAACCACCGCCCTGGGATTGAAGTGTCAAAGTATATTTGTTGCGCCGGCCGCTCAGAGGCTTTTCTGCAAGCACTTGATACCACCCGGAACCTCTATCTGTATCAGCTTCGACCCAACACCGATTTTCTCCCTGGACAAAACAATTAAACCGCTGTGTGACAATCTGCTTACCTGGAATATGTAAATGCAAAACAGGAGGATTCTCCCCGATAACAGGATCAAAAGAATCCTCTTTTGACACCAGCATCGGTTGCATTGATAATTTACTTTTAAAGCTGGCAAGGGTTGCAAATGGACCCCCCATTGGGAAACGGGGCAGATTATAACGATTATGCTCAGGATGGATCACCCCTGACTGTTGAGCAAAAGCAATCTTAAAGCCAAGGGTCTTTATAATTTCAATGACAGCGGTTGAATACTCACCGTAGGGATAGGCAAAAAGAGTCGGTCTAGCCCCTAGATGCTTTTCAAATTGTTGCTGAGATTTTTCAATATCGTCCCCAATACGTTTTTTCCATTGTGCATAGGTTTCATTGGTTTTCAATTCAACCAGGTAGGCATGAGTATCGGTATGATTGCCAATTTCAACCCCCTCTGCGGCCAACTCCTGAAGCTCTTGCCAAGTCATATAACCTGAGGTTCCAACCGCTGCAGTATTAACAAACAGGGTCAGTGGAATATTATATTTCCGGATGATCGGCATACCGACATCATAGAGGGAACGGAACGCATCATCGACGCAGAAAGAAACCGCTCGGACAGGAAGATCTTCTTCCTGATCGAGTCGCCTTGCAACCTCGCCAAGAGAGATAATATCGAGACCCTGTTCTGTGACATATTCCAGTTGTTGGGTGAAAATATCAGCAGATATGTTGGTGGATGGATAGCGGCTCTCGTCAAAGCGGTGATAAATAAAAGCATTGACCTGTCCTGCATAGCTTAGTGGAACAAAAAGAAGCAGTAGAAACAATCCAAACAAAAACAATGATTTAAACATAAATCCTTCTATTATGTCGCTAAGAGTCAAGCTGCTCTTATTCTGTTACGTAAATAGCGACGGATACTGTTACGAGCACGTGGTGTCACAGCCCATTCCAGCCATTTAGGAAGAACTTCAGGCTTTTCTGAAGTTTCCACAATGATTTGGTCACCGTCCAGCAAACGAGTTTTCAATTGTCGGGTGCGACCATTAATGATCCCGCGACGGGCATGCAAACCGAGTGAATCATGAATTTCAAATGCAAAGTCAAGGACGCTGCTTCCTTCTGGCAGGATCTGAATATCTCCCTGTGGGGTGTAAACCTGAATCGTTGCCGAAGCCAGGCGCAATGATTCGGTATCAAAAGCCGACTCCCCTTCCATTAACGATTTAATCAGATCACGAAAACTCTCATGCCTAAATTTGAAACCCGGTGCCAGCACACCTGATTCATTCAAACGGTGCAGTTTTCTTGTTGTGATTTCAACCCTGATCCGTAACTCGCCAGCTTGAACGGTTGTTTTGAGCGCTTGATAGCCGAATTGAGAAGTCAAATTCAAATGATCGCGTAATTTTCCTGGAATTGGGGGAAATAAACCGTGCAGAATCCCAAGAAACAAGTAAGCATCCATAGTTCTGGAGACCTGAACCTCCAGCGTATAGAGAGATGCAAAACCACGCTGCCTGGCGCGAGCTGAAATAACCGAAAAAGGGCGCCATCGATCCTTCAAAAGGATATCAAGCTTCTGCTGCTCGCAAGAATTGATAATACTAGCTCGAACCTTGCGTAAAAAATCGGTATTCAAGTCCCTCAGTGCTGCAATCGCCTGCCCATAAACTTTCGCACGGCGCGGATAAAGGAGGGAATATGAAAGAGACTCTAACTCGGTTGCGACATAACCCATCCCGAGATGCTGAGCCAACGGCACGTAAACCATCCGTGTCTCTTCTGCAATCAACTTTTGCTTATGGAGTGGCAAGGCATCAATAGTCAGGAGATTATCAATCCGATCCCAAAATTTAAGACACAGGACCCGAATATCATCAATAGCAACCAGTAAAGTTTTTTTGTATGTTTCCTTTTTAAGATCTTCCCGAGTCATGATTTCAGATGTCACCTTGGTTAAACCATCAACCAAGTGAGCAACTTCTTCACCATATTTCTCACGTACATCCTCTAACGTGACCGGAGTGTCCTCAACGACGTCATGCAATAAGGCGGCAATAATCGAAGGAAAGTCCATCCAGTGGCGTGCTGCTAAATGGGTAACCCGCAAAGGGTGAAAAATATAAGGCTCACCCGATTTGCGCACCTGCCCCTGATGTGAACTGCGCGCAAGATTCAGAGCCTGTTCAACCCGGTCTATCTCATAATCGAGTTCATCTTCAGAGAGTTCAGCACCATAATGGGTGACCAACAATTCCATAATGTCGGTCATCAAGCGCTGTTCTGTACGGTTATCAAAAACGACCATAAAACCTTCTTAAAGGAACCCATCTAACCAGGGGGCCAGGTCATATCACGACCACCCAGAAGATGAAAATGGAGATGCCACACCGTTTGTCCACCAGCATCATTGCAATTATTGACCACCCGGAACCCATCTTCAGCAAAACCAAAATCACGTGCCATTTTTCCAGCAATTTGATAAATATGACCAACCAGTTCATTATCGACTGAGGTCAGATCCAGAGTTGTGCTGATATGTTTTTTGGGCACAATCAGAAAATGTTGTGGGGCTTGGGGATCAATGTCCTCAAAAACCACCAGTTGAGAATCCTCGTATCGGATTGTTGCCGGGATCTCACCTGCAATAATTTTACAAAACAGGCAATCAGTAACCATTTTATCTCCTCACGCTGAATATAGGTGAAACTAAAATATTAGCAAAATATCCGATCAATATCTAATTGAAATACCTATTTTAAATTATTTTCCATTTTTTTGTAGGTAAATAAGAAATTCGCGATTTCCTTTTGGACCTAAGATTGGACTTTCAGTGACACCATGAACAAGACAATTGAGTTCGATTGCCAAATCACTGATTTGTTTAACCACTAGAACGTGTTGTTCTTCATCCTTAACCACGCCACCTTTTCCAACCTGCCCTTTTCCCACTTCAAATTGAGGTTTAATCAAAGCGATGATCTCGGCGTCATCACTCAGAAGGCTGAGGGTATTTGGCAAAACTTTAGTTAAGGAAATGAAAGATGCATCGATAACAGCTAAAGTGGGGATATCATCGAGTTGGGTTGGCTGAAGGTGTCGAATATTGCAGCGCTCTAAATTCACAACCCGCGAATCTTCACGCAGAGTCCAAGCTAACTGGCCATAACCAACATCAACTGCATAGATTTTTTTAGCTCCATGTTGCAGCAAACAATCACTGAATCCACCGGTTGAAGCGCCAACATCAATAGCAATCTTATCCTCTATTTCAAGATTAAATTCCTGAATCGCCTTTTCCAATTTCAATCCACCACGCGAAACATAAGGGATCTCTTCACCTTTTAGACGCAAATCAGCATCAACCAGCACCTGTGCGCCAACTTTATCGACTCGATGATCATCAACAATGACTTTACCCGCAAGAATTAAGGCTCGAGCACGTTCACGCGAAACCACCACTCCCCGTTGCACCAGTAATTTATCCAAGCGTTCTTTCATGATGATCTCGCAAAAAAAAATCAGAAGATGATACAGATCATATCAGTGCTGCAAATAAAAAGGGAGGCAAAATGCCTCCCTTAAATATGCTGTCAAATTCAACAGTTTTGAATGAAATATGTTTTCTATTGATCGCTAACTAATAAAGAAATCACGATTTTCGTTAAAAACTTCTTCCACCTCAATTAGCGCACTCTGAACATCTTCTTCATCCAGGTCAAGAGCTTTTGCACCAAGACATTTTAACAGATCTAGTTCCTCATCGGGTTCACGTTGACCAATCCCCAGCTTCCGACAAATATGTCCTGACAGATTAACCGTTGCGGTCAAACGTAACAAGGCCTCGGCGTTCTCTTCTTCATCAAGAGAGATGATCAAATCTTCGTGATGCATCGTTGACATTACCAACGAACGGGCGAAGTGCCATTTATCCAGCACGGCAGCACCCACGACCGCATGAGCATAGGGGAAAAAACGCCCTTCTAATTCTGAAGTGCTGACTCCGTCTGAATAAGCCATCTCAACCAGAGAACGATAAGCATCAGGATCACTATAATTCATGACAATCTTACCGAGATGGCGAAATAATCCTGCCAGAAAAGCCTCTTCCGGATCAGCCGAAGCAAACTTACGGGCAAGAATCCGACAACCAATTGCACAGCCCATGGAATCTTCCCAGAGCATTTTTTCCAGCAGCCCGTAAGATTTATTCATCCCCTCAAGACTGGCTGCTAAAACCAAACTGCGGAGAGTCCGTTCA
Source organism: Desulfuromusa sp. (assembly GCA_033791405.1). Taxonomy (GTDB): domain Bacteria; phylum Desulfobacterota; class Desulfuromonadia; order Desulfuromonadales; family Geopsychrobacteraceae; genus Desulfuromusa. Next base: position 17,455 of record JASJGT010000274.1, on the reverse strand, counting down.
CCAACAATTGCAATAGCGTGATCGAGAGTTTTTATCTGCCGCTTCATACTATAAAAAGCCGAATTGGCAACTTTCAACATACGGGCTGACACTGCCGGATCACTGGAGATGGCAGCCCCGAGTTTTTCATATTTAACATTTGGATCATTTAGCAGCTCAAGTACTTTAACAGCAACCGCCGGCATCGGAGGAAGGTCTCGAATTGTGCTAACAACAGTCTTGAAATCGGTCGTCATTGAGCGCTCCTTAGCATTATTTTGTAATAATTAATCTATCATAACAAATTTGTGCTAAGGAATCATGTAAAAAATTCAATCTAAAAATAAATCAGGAATTAAGTGGTTACCAGCCACCACTGCATAAGGGGAAAAATCAGTGATTCCCTCTTCAGCCAGGACCTCTTCATCGATATAAAAATGTCCTGAGCAGGTACGACTATCACGACGAAGAACTGCACATGCAGCGTCTGCCATAATTTCTGGTGTGCGGCAATTATCCGGATTGACCAAACCACCAAGCATCGCCAAAGCCGCAGTATGGATGACCGTTTGCGGCCAGAGAGCATTGACAGCAACCCCTTGTTCGGAAAATTCTGCAGCCAGACCTAAAACCGTCATACTCATGCCATACTTTGCCATAGTGTAAGCGGTATGATTTTTAAACCAGTGTGGTTTTAGATTTAAAGGGGGAGAAAAAGTTAAAATATGGGGATTTTGAGCTTTCAATAGATAGGGAAGGCACACTTTACTTGCCAGGAAAGTCCCGCGTACATTCACTTGATTCATTAAATCAAAGCGCTTCATAGAAGTTTCAAGGGTACCGGCTAAAAAAATAGCACTGGCATTATTGATCAGAATATCGATTCCACCAAACGTTTTTTCTGCCTGTTCTGCCGCCGTAACTAATTGAGATTCTTCACGGATATCAACGACAAGGGGGAGTGCTTTCCCTCCCGCATCTTCAATTGCTTCTGCGGCAGAATAGATGGTCCCAGGAAGTTTCGGATTGGGCTCTGCAGTCTTGGCAGCAACGACAATATTTGCTCCATCAGCGGCCGCCTTAAGTGCAACAGCCAAACCGATACCTCGACTCGCTCCAGTAATAAATATGGTTTTCCCCGACAAACTACTCATTTAATTATCCTCTGATTGGTTGTGATAACCGAATGCAGCACAAAAATAGCCAATAAAACGGTTTTTAGCTTTAGCCATATCCACCGACTGTCCCAGTTCTTTACTCAAAGAAGTAACCACTTCACTTGGTTGGCCACAAGGGACAATCATAGCAAAAGTATCCAGGGAATTATTTATATTTAGTGCAATCCCATGCGAGGAAACCCACTTTTTAAGAGCAATACCGAAACTACAGATTTTTCGTCCTTCGACCCAGACTCCAGGTTCACCCTCTTTTAGATCACCCTGCACACCATAATCAGCCAGAAAACTAATCACAACATTCAGAAATTGATTGGCAAACCAGCGCAAATCTTTTGTCTTCAACTCTACAATTGGATAGACAACCAGTTGCCCAGGTTCATGGGCTGTTGCCAAGCCTCCACGATTGATTTTTTGCACCGTTATCCCGCGTTCAGAAAAAAACTTTTCAGGATAATGCAAATCTGCCTGGGTAGCACGGCGACCAAGAGTGACTGTAGTTGGGTGTTCTACAATGACCAAAGTATCGGTTCCCTCTCCGGCAACTCTTTTTTGAACCATTTCAGCTTGACGGTCAAAAGCCAGCCAATAATCGGTCAACCCCCAATCTTCAATTTTAAGTGGTGTTGTATTTTGATTGAGTAAGCTCATAGATTATTGATTCCTGGCATCTTGCAATTCTAAAGGGAGTAGTTCTTCATAAAAGTTTTGATAACACACTGGCCGTAAAAAACGCTGAATTGCGGTAGTTCCAACAGAAGAGAAGCGACTATCGGTGGTCGCAGGATAGGGTCCTCCATGATGTATTGCACTACAAACCTCAACCCCGGTTGGAAAATCGTTCAGAATCAAACGCCCTGCTTTTTTCTCCAAAACAGCAAATAACTGACGACAAAAATCTTCCTCATTGACTGTTGCATGCACAGTTGCAGAGAGTTGTCCCTGTAAGTTTTCCGCCAAAATCAACATCTGTTCTTGTGATTTACATTGCACAACAACTGATGAGGGGCCAAAAACTTCTTCACTGATATGTGAATTAAGGAGGAAATCATCCGCCGTAAGAGACAATAAAGCAGGCAAAGCGAAACAATCACTGTTCGATTGTGAATCACACTCCGTAACCTGATCTACACCTTGAACCGCTGTCAACCGTTTCAACTTTTCATTGTAGTTCTGCTTGATTCCAACATGCAACATAGGAAGAGGTTCCATCCCGCCAAGATATTTCTTTACATTCTGCACAAAGGTGTCCAACGCTTTCCCTTTGACCGCAAACAACAGCCCAGGTTGAGTACAGAACTGCCCTACTCCCAACGTAAATGACTCAGCATATTTCTGAGCTAATATTTGACCATTATCCTTGAGGGCTTGCGGCAGGAGAAATATCGGATTCACACTTCCCATCTCTGCAAATACAGGAATCGGCTCTACTCGAGTCGCTGCCAAATCGAACAAAGCACGACCACCAGCTTGAGAACCGGTAAAAGCAACCGCTTTTATCTGCGGATGTTTCACCAGAGCAGTCCCCACGTCATGACCGCTCCCTTGAATCAAAGAGAAAACCCCATCCGGCAAACCGGTTTTTTTCACCGCCCGTTGGATTGCCCGCGCTGCCAATTCCGAGGTTCCAGGATGAGCAGGATGTCCTTTAACAATAACCGGGCATCCTGCAGCTAAAGCCGAGGCTGTATCTCCACCAGCAACAGAAAAGGCGAGTGGAAAATTACTGGCGCCAAAAACGGCAACAGGGCCAATAGGAATCTGGGTGAGGCGCAAATCAGGTTTGGCTAAAGGCTGTCGATCAGGGAGAGCTTGATCAATCCGCTTAAGTTTATAATCGTCATCTTTGACTAACTGCGCAAACATTTTTAATTGATTAACTGTACGTCCAAGCTCGCCCTCCAGGCGTGGCAGAGGTAATCCAGTTTCCAGGTTTGCCCTTTGAATGATTGAACCTTTCAGATTTATTAATTCATTTGTTATCGTATCCAGCAATTCGCACCGCTTTAATCCACTGGTTTGTCTGAAAGTATCAAAAACCTGTTCAGCCAAATTGGCGGCAACTGAAACATCTTCCCTACCACCTTCGCTGAATTCACACTCCAGGGGGTCACCTGTTGCTGGATTAACCACTCGAAACGTTTCATTGCTGGACGCAAGAAAGCTCTCAGAAATAAGGTGTTGACCAGTCAGTCGCATATCTTGACCTCCACAGCGTGTGAGTCTAAAAATTCTAGCACAAACTAAAAGAGGTTAACCACCTCTGGTTAACCTCTTGTTTTTATTGGTGGGCGGTACTGGGATCGAACCAGTGACCCTTCGCGTGTGAGGCGAATGCTCTCCCGCTGAGCTAACCGCCCTGATATCAAAATTTATAACAATATCAGCCTAGGGTGTCAATGAGAGTGTGCAGCAAAGAAATCTTCAATTCGTTCCATTTTTCCTGCTCGGGGGAACAATGACGCAAATGCACCCAGTTCCATCACCTGTCCGTTTGTAACACAAACATTTTCTGAGGCATTGAGGAGTTTCTTCGCCAGATGAAGTGCCATTGGTGGCTGGTGTGCAATCTGTTCAGCGTATTTCCGCACCAACGGCATAAACTGATCAGCTGGATAGACTTGCTCGACCAGTTTCATTTGCAATGCTTCTTCTGCCGAATAAATTCGTGCGGTCATAAAAATCTCTTTCGCCTTATTTATCCCTACCAACCGTGGCAGTTTTTGCGTCCCACAAAAACCGGTAATGATCCCAAGTTTAGCTCCAGGATGGGCAATTTTAAGTCGATCACTGCCAATTCTGATATCACATGCCAGAGCCAAGTCACACCCACCCCCCATTGTAATACCATTTAGAGCGCCAATAATTGGCTTTTTAGACGATTCGATCTGATCAAACAGCCCATTCCCTAATTGAGAAAATTTCCAGCTATCAAGGGGCCTAAAATCCTTCATTTCTGCGATATTAGCACCGACAGCAAAGCTTTCACCTGGATCACCAGTCAAAACAATACAGCCAACTGTAGAATCAGCTTCCAGAACAGCTAGCGCATCACGTAGTTCGTAGATACATTCACTATGCAGAGTATTAAAGCGCTGTCCATTATCCAGGAACAGATAACCAACCCCGTTAGTCATCTCAGTATGTAACAATTGCCAATCACTCATAAGCTTATTTTCCAGTGAAACTGGGCTTACGCTTTTCGATAAAAGCACCCATCCCCTCTTTTTGATCATCAGTTGAAAAACACACAGCAAAAGCGTCCCGTTCCATTTTACAAGCAGCTGGCAGGTTGATATCATAACCGGTATCAATCACTTCTTTCCCCATCTGCAGTGATAGCAAACCATAGCTACAAATTTTCTGCAGCTGTTGTAAAACATCATCCAGCAAACTTTCCTGAGGAAATAACTGATTTACCAACCCGATATGCAGTGCTTCCTCAGCAGAAACTACATTCCCGGTAAAAAGGAGTTCTTTTGCCCGTGCTTTTCCAATCAGTCGCGGTAATCGCTGAGTTCCACCAAAGGCTGGCAAAACTCCGTAGCAAAGTTCACGAAAACCAAATTGAGCCGTTTTATCTGCCAGAATATAATCACAAGCCAAAGCCAACTCTAAACCAGCTCCAAGAGCATAGCCACTGACTGCAGCCAGAACCGGACGGGGAAAATTCTCAATCAAAGAACAGAGCTGTTGTCCACTTTCAGCAAAACTGATCGCTTCCAGAGGGGTAAAATGTCGGATTTCCTGTAAGTCGACACCGGCGGCAAAATGACCCTCAGTCCCAGTCAACAATATTCCTTTGACCGTTTCATCTGCCTGCAATTGTTCAAATTTCTGCTGTAATTCATCCAACATCAATGTATTGACAGCGTTCAAACACGAGGGACGCTGCAAATGAATAATAGCAATCGCTTCTTTTCGCTCAACCAATAAAGTTTTCATCATTTTCCTGTTAAAATTCAGTAAAATAATGAGCTACTATCTCGCAGATCATCATCAAATAATATTCGACTGGCGACCCCGGTAGGATTCGCCCACTACGACTTGAACTTCCTGTTCAAGCCTGCGTAGGCTCCCCTGCGCTCGCTGACTCGGCCATCCATGGCCGCTTTTCTGTCATTAAGTCAGCGCTCGCTCCGCTTCGAATCATGAGATTAAAAATATCGAGCTCGCATACTTTGTCCAAGTATCTAAATATTTATTGGCGACCCCGGGAGGATTCGAACCTCCGACAATCACCTTAGGAGGGTGCCGCTCTATCCAGCTGAGCTACGGGGCCGTGGGAACGCTTATAACTTATCGATCTCCTGCTTGACAAACTCTTATCTTGTTAGCTGAAAATCGATTCAAAATTTCAGCAGGCTGTAAACTTTACCTTCAGGAAGCTTACCCCGACCACCCAGAAACTCCAACTCGGCCATAAAAACACACTCATGGATTTCAGCACCAAACTTTTCCACTAAAGCAACAACTGCAGCCATGGTTCCACCGGTCGCTAAAAGGTCATCGGCGATAAGAATCCGATCCCCAGCTTTAAATGCATCTTCATGAATTTCCAGGGTATCACTCCCATATTCCAACTCATAACTGACACTGCGAGTTTGAAAAGGAAGTTTCCCAGGCTTACGTACCAGAGTGATACCAGTTCCCAACTTATAGGCTAAAGCTGCGCCCAAGATGAATCCACGTGCTTCTATTCCAACGATCTGATCAATTTTTTCACCGATATAGCGATGAGCCAGCAAATCAACCATACGATGAAAACTTTTCGCGTCGGAAAGTAAGGTGGTAATATCTTTAAAAACAACCCCTTTTTTAGGGAAATCCGGAATATCACGGATAATCTGCTTTAAATCTTCCATTTCAAGCTCCATAGTTGCTATTAATAACCCTCTTCATCGGTCAAAGAGTTTTCCATTGCTTTTCTTAATTTAGCCAGACTTTTGGCTTCTATTTGTCGTATTCTTTCACGCGTAACCCCAAACTTTTGACCAATTGTATCCAAGGTTTGTGGATCACGATCTTCAAGACCAAAACGCATCGCCAAGATTTCACGTTCGTTCTCAGTTAAATCGTCCATCCATTCGAGAACATGAGCAAACCGATCCAGATCCTCAATTTTACTCCCCGGATCGGCAAGTTTCGTGTCTTCAATCGTATCAATAAGACTATAATCCTCACCTTCACCCATTGGATGTTCTATTGAATAGGTTTTTTTAACCAGAATCATCATCCGGCGCACGTGATTGGCATCAGTTCCCATCGCTTCAGCAATTTCATCCACTTCAGGATCACGCTTTAAGCGTTGGACTAATTCTCTACTGATTTTAATCAGCTTATTAATGTCATCAGCAACATGAACCGGCAATCGAATGGTTCGGCTCTGGTTGACGATAGAGCGCTCGATTGACTGACGGATCCACCAGGTTGCATAGGTCGAAAAACGACATCCCTTGCTCACCTTGAACTTTTCAACAGCCTTGATCAACCCCATATTCCCCTCTTCAATAAGATCAAGGAAGGGCAAACCACGATTCATATAGCGCTTAGCAATTTTAACTACCAGCCGCAGATTGGATTCAATCATACGTTCTCTGGCGGCATTATCCCCCTGAGCAATCAATCCGGCCAGTTCCCGCTCATCTGCAGCCGTCAGTAATTGGCTTTTTTGAATTTCCTTCAGATATAACTTAATCGCATCAGCCGTTGCTTGTTCGTCATTTGAAGAAGAGTGTTTCCCACTACTCAGCTGTTTTTTATTCCCATCTTCAAGTTGACTCTCTGATAAATTCTTCCGCTCCGTTTTGCTATCAGAGTTGGCCCCTTTTGATCCGAAATCATTCATCACAACCTCCGCAACAACCTAATATCACATTAAACATGGTAACTAGAAATACAAAATATCAAGGCAAATATGAAAGAGGATTCACCGCAAGCTTCCCTTTACGCACCTCAAAATGGAGCCGTGGTTTTCCACCAGCGGGGGGGGTTCCAGATAAGGCAATCCGCTCACCTTTGCTGACAAAATCTCCCTGTCTGACCAGATTTTTTTTATTAAACCCGTAGACAGTAAAGAGGTCACTTTCATGTTGCAGGATGATAAGAAATGCATACCCATTAACCCCATCACCGCTGTAAATAACTTTGCCCGCTTCTGCCGCAGTAACATCGCTTCCAGCACGCACGGCGATTTCTATCCCTCTGCCCCCACCCGCTTTCGCTTTTTGACTAAAGGAACGAACTATCTTCCCACGTAATGGCCACTGCAGCTTTTTAACCTGAGTCGCCTTTGTTTTTACTATTTTGGATTGAGATATTTTCGGTTTGGTTATTTTTGGTTTAACTGATTTTGCTACCTGATATTGGCGGGGAGTACCGACAACTTTTTTTTGTATTGGAGCCGTAGTAATTTTTCTGGGATTCGTTGGTTTTACGATCGGAACAGATAACACCCGTTCTGCTCCTGGAATAAACAGCCTTGTTCCAATGGGTATTTGTGATGGATCAGAAATACCATTCACACGAGCCAGATAATCATCATTAACGGCATAAGTACGGCTGATCCGATAGAGTGTTTGTCCTGGTGTGACGGTATGATAGATCCCTGCTTCACAAGCGCTTAGAAACACGCTGGAGAACCCCAACAAAAGAAAGAGAGATAGACGCATTTTTATCTCGAATTTCAGCAGCTGCGGCAATACTGTCGAAGAAATTTTATACATCCTTAATCACCAGAAAAAGTTTTTGTTAAGAAAAATATTTATATAGAAGAATGCCACCTATCAGAATAATGAGCAATAGGATAGATAAGAGATTAAAATATTTTTCGATCAGCTTTCGTGCTGGCTTTCCATAATAATAAAACATCGCCGCCACCAGATAAAACCGCAAACCACGACCGATTAAGGAAGCTAGCATGAAGACTGGAAAATTCAGGCTAAAAACACCAGCGGCGATGGTGAAAATTTTATAAGGGATAGGGGTGAAACCGGCGGCAAAAATAATCCAGAAACCATATTGCTCAAACAATCCCCCAACCTGTTCAAAACCGGCGACAGACACTCCTGGAACGTATTGATAAAAGTAGGATCCAACGGTATCCCACAATCCCCATCCGATTAAATAACCCAGAGCACCGCCAGCAACTGAACCAATTGATGCGATCAGAGCAAATCGGTAAGATTTCCAGGGCATAGCCAGGGCAAGCGCCATGAGCAAAACATCTGGTGGTACGGGGAAAAAACTGGCCTCAGCAAATGCCAGCAGACCTAATACGGGAACCCCGTAAGGGGTTTCTGCCCACGAAAGAACCCAATCATAGAGACGGCGAAAGATTTTCATAACACCCAAATAGACTTCACAATATCAGTCAACTGACTCGGCTTGCCAACCTTGTTCACCAATCAGAGGAACAAAGCGACACCCCATCAGCTGTTCTCGTTCAAAAATATCTTTATCCTTGCGGATAATTCGCATTAATATCTGTTGGCTCTGATCTCCAACTGGCAAAACTAATTTTCCACCAATTTCTAACTGTTCAAGATACTTTGCCGGGACATCAGGGGATCCGGCAGCAACTAAAATCCCGGCAAACGGGGCTTGATCTTTCCAGCCCATGGTTCCATCGCCGACCTTAATATTAATATTACTCATTTGCAGCTGATCAAGGATTTTTCGGGCACGCCCGGCAAGAACCGCAATCCTTTCGATAGAATAGACCCGTTTGACCAATCTGGATAAAACCGCAGTCTGATAACCAGAACCTGTTCCAATCTCAAGAATTCGTTCATCCCCCTGCAGTTCAAGAGCAGCAGTCATCGCAGCAACCATATAAGGCTGAGAAATAGTCTGTTTTTCGCCAATCGGTAAAGAAGCATCCCCATAGGCATGACTCTGCAAACCCGCTTCGACAAACAGGTGTCTCGGAACAACCAGCATCGCATCAAGAACACGTTTATCTGTAATTCCTCGCGACACAATCTGTTGCTCTACCATACGGCGTCTGGCAACCGAATAATCCATCAATTTGCACCTGTCATGCCGCTGAATGACCAATGTTCCATTTCGGGATAAGTATTCTCATTGGTCATATTAGTCTGTAGCGGAGTAACTGAGATAAATCCTTGCTGCAACGCATTACAATCACTGCCGGGGATATCCTCAAAACCAACATCCGACCCACCCAGCCAATAGTAACTACGCCCACGCGGATCCTGCTTAGAAACAACAGATTCCTCATAGCGACGTCGACCTTGGCGGGTCAATTGCACTCCCGCACATCGACCTGAGGGGATATTGACATTAAGAAAGGTCTCTTCAGGTAATCCTTCGATACTAATTTTTTCAGCAAGAGATTTAGCAAAGGACGCCGCTAAATCGAGGTCTTTTTCACTAAAATGATCAGTATCAAGAGAAATGGCAAAGGCTGGAAGTCCCATCAATGTTGCTTCTAAAGCAGCACAAACGGTACCGGAATAACTTATATCGTCCCCAACATTACTTCCACGGTTAATGCCCGAGACAACCAGATCCGGTCGCTTTTGCAATAATCCGTGAACCCCAAGATTGATACAGTCTGTCGGTGTGCCATCCACAGCAAAAACCTGTGGTTTAATTTCTTCAGCACGCAAAGGATGATCCAGAGTCAAAGCATGCCCAACAGCACTCCGATTACGATCAGGAGCTATGACCACAATCTCCCCTAAACGACTCAAAGCTTGAGAAAGGACGCGTAATCCTGCTGAATGGACACCATCATCGTTGGTAACTAGAATTAACACGGCTTGCTACTATTCAGAGGGAGTGTTGATTAAATAGTTGCGGAGTTGCATGAGGTCGGCCTTGATAGCAGCTAGAGTTTTTTCCGGCGAGTGATTGTCATCCAGTGACAAACCAAGCTGTTTTTCGGCCTGCAGCTTTTTGCGGGCACCAGCAATAGTAAAACCCTGCCGATAAAGTAGTTCTTTTATCAACAGGGCAGTTTCAACATCTTTGCGCCGATATAGTCGCTGATTGGAACGGCTTTTAACCGGCTTAAGGACAGAAAATTCGGTTTCCCAATAGCGCAAGACATGGGTTTTCAATTGCAGCAATGCTGCGACTTCACCGATTTTAAAATAGAGCTTTTCAGGTATCTGAGGCACCAATTCAGCTCAACACAGGTTAAGGAGTTTCGTTGATTGCAGCCTTAAGAACCTGACTCGGCTTAAATGTCAGAATTTTTCGCGCAGAGATCTCAATTTCACTTCCGGTCTGCGGATTCCGACCACGACGGGACGATTTCTCTTTAACAACAAAATTACCAAACCCGGCAATTTTGATTTTTTCCCCATCTTCCAGAGTCGATTTCATCAAGTCAAAAACCATCTCAACAATTGCAGCTGATTCTTTCTTGGAAAAACCGGTTGTCAGGTAAACGCTTTCAATAAGATCTGCCTTGGTCATGTTCCCTCCCGCCTCATATTCAGTTTTGTGGAGTCTACTATCTATCTGATTTTTCTGGATTTATACCATACAGATAATGAGTCTGCAAGTTCAATTAGCGAATTTCTGCATCTAACTGGTGACAGAGCGAACGAATCAACTTGTCATGTGATTTATTTACTTCTGCTTCGGTCAAGGTTTTTTCCAGATCACGATAACCAACCCGTACAGCAAGACTCTTTTTCCCGGCAGGAACTCCTTTGCCTGTATACAGGTCAAAAAATGACGCACTCTCGAAAAATTTAACCTTCCCTCGATTGACGATATCCATAACCTGATCCGCAAGAATTGACTCATCCAGTAACAGAGCAGTGTCACGAATCATATCTGGAAAGCGTGAAAGGGCTTTGAATTGAGCATGATCTCCGGCGATCTCAATTATACTTTCCACATCAAGCTCAAACAAGTAGACCGGTTGGTCAATACCAAACTCTGCCAGAACTTCGGGATGAACTTCACCCAGAAAACCCAGCAACAGTTGACCAGACATCAACCGACAAGACTTACCTGGATGAAGATAGGGCTGGGAAGCACCTGACTCAAAAGAAACGTTATAAATATTAAAGTTAGCTAGTATTTCCTCAACAACCCCTTTAAGATCATAGAAATCGACAGCAGCAGCAGATTGTGACCATCCTTCGGGCTCGCGCTGTCCAGACATCAGCGCAGTTAATGACAATTGTTCTTTATGCTGATCGTCTGTCTCATGAGGTAGAAATACTGGCCGCAACTCAAATAAACGTAAATCAGAGCTGCGAAAATTTAAATTACGCGATACCGTTTCGAGCAAACTTGGCACCAAACTGGTGCGCATTACAGCTTGATCTTCAGAGAGAGGGTTTAATATTTTAACCTGTATTGAACGTTTGTCATCAGCAGAAATTCCAACTCTTTGCACACTGTCAGCAGCAACAAAAGAATAATTTATTGCTTCTGAAAATCCCGCTGTGACCATACTTTGCTGGAGAGATTTCTGTAACAACTGCCGTAATGGCGGTAATTTAGCGTCAACAGTACCAACCGGCATAGACACCGGGATCTGGTCATAACCATACAGCCTGGCAACCTCTTCAATCAAATCAACTTCACGCTCAATATCGGGACGGAAACTGGGAACCCTGACATTTAAACAGTCAGAATTACTTCCGCTCGTTACCTGCAAACCAATCGACTCTAGTAAACTCTGAATCGTTTTACAATCAACATTTATATCCAATAATTTTTCAGTTCTAGATGCACTGATTTCAAGGTCAAGCGGAACCAGGTGCCGCGGATAACTGTCGATCATTCCTGACAGGATATACCCACCACTTAGATCTGCAATCAGGCTAGCGGCACGATCAAGGGCAACAGGTATCATATCGATATCAGCACCACGTTCAAAGCGGTGTGATGATTCTGTATGTAGACCATGCCTCTTACTGGTGCGTCGAATCATTGTTGGCTTGAAGTAAGCGGCCTCCAACAAGATTGTTTCGGTCTCGTTTTTAACCTCTGAATTAAGGCCTCCCATCACCCCAGCCATGGCAACCGGTTGCTTCCCGTCACAAATCATCAAATCTTCAGCACTGAGAGAATGTTCCTGGTCATCAAGGGTGATAAATTTATCACCTTGCTGTGCTGACTTAACGACAATTTTACCATCCTGCAGGTATTTAAAATCAAAAGCATGGAGGGGGTGACCGAGTTCGAGCATCACATAGTTAGTGACATCAACAACATTGTTAATCGAACGCATTCCAACGGCTTCTAAACGTCGCACCATCCAATCGGGCGAAGGACCAATCTTGACGTCCTTTATCATCCGGGCAGCATATCGTGGACACCCTTCGGGATTCTCGATAGTCACTGAGGTCAACTCACCTATCCCTGTTTCTGCTTCAGAGAGCTGAATATCTGGCAATTTCAATTTTTCTCCACAAAGGGCAGCAACTTCCCTGGCAACACCAACAACACTGAGACAGTCTGGTCGGTTCGGTGTCAAACCAATTTCGATCTGATAATCTTTGAAACCGAGGGCATCAAAAACTGGCTGACCAAGGGGTAAATTCTCAGGAAGAATCATAATTCCCGGGGAATCCTCTGCCAGAGCCAACTCCTTTTCTGAACAAAGCATTCCCTGTGATACCTGACCACGAATCTTCGATTTCTTGATTTTGAAATCACCGGGCAATACGGAGCCAGGCTGAGCTAAGGCGATAAGATCACCTGTTTTGTGATTTGTGGCACCACAAACAACCTGAACCACCTCCGTACCTGTATTGACTTGGCAGACGGTGAGTCGATCGGCATCCGGATGCTGAGCAACTGAATCCAGCTGCGCAACGATAACCGAATCGAGATCACCACCGATATTGACCAAGGCATCGACTTCGAGACCAATCATTGTCAACCGGTCACAAAGATCTTGTGCTGAATATGGAAAATCTACAAATTCTTTTAACCAATTGTAGGTGACTATCATTTATTGAATCCCTTGCCCAATATCAAAACTGCTTGAGGAAACGCAGATCATTATCAAAGAATAAGCGCAGATCATTGACACCATATTTCAACATGGCAATCCGCTCTAAACCCATACCGAATGCAAATCCACTATATTTTTCAACATCATAATCAACCGACTTAAAGACTTCAGGGTCAATCATCCCACAGCCAAGAATTTCCAGCCAACCGGTCTTGCCACAAACGCGACAACCTTTACCACCACAAATGACACACTCAATATCAACTTCAGCACTCGGTTCAGTAAAAGGGAAAAATGAGGGTCTGAAGCGAACACTGTGTCCCTTACCAAAAAACTCGTTAAGAAAGTGGGTAAGAATCCCCTTCAAATCACCAAAAGTGACACGATCATCAACTAGAAAACCTTCAATCTGGTGAAACATCGGACTGTGAGTTAAATCAGAATCACGCCGGTAGACCGTTCCCGGGGCGATAATTCTGATCGGCGGTTTATGCTTAACCATGGTACGGATTTGGACTGGCGATGTGTGGGTACGCAAGACGCGATCATCACTGATATAAAAAGTGTCCTGCATGTCTCGAGCGGGGTGGTCTTTGGGGATATTCAGCGCCTCAAAATTGTAGAAATCCTGCTCAATTTCTGGCCCCTCTTCAACTACAAATCCCAAGCGTGAAAAGATTTCAACAACCTCATTGGTTACAAGAGTTACAGGATGTAAATTCCCACTAGCAGTTTTCCTACCGGGTAGGGTTACATCAATTTTTTCGCTGGCCAACTTTGCAGCGATATCCCGTTTTTGCAGTTCCAATTGGCGGGCAATAAAAGAGCTTTCAAACTGATTTTTAAAGGTGTTTACCAAAGCTCCTATAGCGGGGCGTTCTTCTGCAGAAAGATCACGCATCCCCTTCATCACTTCGGTCAATGAACCTTTTTTGCCCAGGATCTTTACCCGCACATCCTGCAGAGCGATAAGATCATCGGCCTGATGCAAGGCAGAGACGGCCTCTTGTTGTAGTTGTTTTACACGTTCTTCCATGTGACAAATCCATCATCATTGCAATCCCATAATAAATGGGACGTATTTAGATTTTTAAATTTGAAAATAACCGACCAGAAACAAAAAAGGGAGATGAAGCCTATCGCTTCATCTCCCTAAACAGCTGAAAGCAAGTTATTGCAATTGAGCCTTGGCGGCTTCAGCAACAACGGTAAAACCTGCCGGATCGTTCACAGCAAGATCTGCCATAATCTTGCGATCCAAAGCAACATCCGCCTGTTTTAATCCATAAATCAGACGACTATAGGAGACTCCATTATCTCGTGCAGCAGCATTAATTCGGGCAATCCAAAGAGCCCGGAAATCACGTTTTTTAACCCGGCGATCACGATATGCATAATTCAGAGCACGATCAACCGCTTCGGTTGCTGAACGAAACAATTTACTCCTGGCACCACGGTAACCTTTAGCAAGTTTCAGTACTTTGTTACGACGACGTCTTGCTTTAAATCCTCTTTTTACTCTTGGCATCTCGCTTGCTCCTTCTCATAAATAGTTTTTCGACAATTGCCGTGGCTGGATCTGCAGGAGGAGATTGTCCCCACAGTTCACAGCGGTACTGCTATAAAGCAGTAGATCAATCTACAAATACGGTACTAATTGAGAAATATTTTTTGCATCGGCCTTGGCAACAATAATAGATTGACGCAAAGCACGTTTCCGCTTTGTAGTTTTCTTGGTCAGAATATGGCTGGTATAAGCCTTATTTCGGCGAATTTTTCCCGTGCCGGTTTTACGGAAACGTTTAGCGGCACCACGATTAGTTTTAATCTTAGGCATCTGTCTCTCCTGTTACTTTTCTGTTTGTGCTGTTATTTAAAGATATTTAGAAATTATTTTTTTAACGGGCCAACCATCATGGTCATAAATCGCCCCATTTTACTCGGATGTGACTCTACCTGTCCTATATCTTTTAGAGCTTCAACCGCTTTGGTCAATTGCTTTGTCCCCTGATCAGGGTGAGCGTTCTCCCGCCCACGGAACATGATTGTCAACTTAACCTTATTCCCCTCTTCAAGAAAACGGCGGGCATGTTTGATTTTAAACTGGAAATCATGATCGTCGGTCTTGGGACGCATCTTGACTTCCTTAATTTCAACCTTAACCTGCTTTTTCCTGGCTTCCGAAGCACGTTTGGCCTGCTGATACTTATATTTACCGTAGTCCATAACCCGGCAAACGGGTGGATCAGCCTGTGGTGAAACCTCTACCAAATCGAGACCCTGCTCCTCAGCAAGAGCTAATGCTTGCTCGGTACTCAGAACTCCCAACTGGCCGCCTTCATCATCAATGACCCGCACCTGCCGAGCACTAATGGCCTCATTAATATTCGCTTCTTTAGCTATGACCTCACTCCTCTGTTCTCTTTAAAAAGGGATAAACCAAACAACGAAAAGACCCACATCGGGTCTCTGTCACAACGACTCTATTTATATGCAGCACTATCAGCCTGAACCATGCTGACAAAATCGGCAACAGCCATTGCTTCCAAATTTTCGCCATTCCGAAAACGGGGAGCAATAGTTTGACTCTCCATCTCTCGATCACCAATGACCAGCATATAGGGAACTTTAGCCATTTGTGCTTCACGAATTTTGAAACCAAGCTTTTCATTACGGACATCAAGCTCAACCCGCACGCCGGCTTCGCGCAGTTGCTCGAATACCTGTTGTGCATAAGCAGCCTGATTATCGGTAACATTCAGGACGATCGCCTGAACCGGCGAAAGCCAAAGCGGAAAGCTTCCTGCATAGTGTTCAATTAAAACCCCAATGAACCGCTCGATAGATCCAAGAATAACCCGATGCAGCATAACCGGACGATGTTTCTCTCCGTCAGTACCAACATAGGTCAGATCAAAGCGCTCTGGCAGGGTAAAATCGCATTGGATTGTAGCACACTGCCACTCCCTGTCAAGCGCGTCCTTGAGTTTAACATCGATCTTTGGACCATAAAAAGCGCCATCACCCTCATTGAGCTCATACGGCTGACCACTATCTGCCAAAGCACTTCGTAGCGCGTTAGTCGCTTGCTCCCAATCAGCATCACTGCCGATAGATTTTTCCGGTCGGGTAGATAGTTCCATCACATACTCAAAACCAAAAATTGCCGCGACATCCTGGACAAAAGCCATAACCGCTTTAACTTCAGTATCAATCTGATCCGGTCGGCAGATAATATGGGCATCATCTTGAGTAAACCCACGAACCCGTAACAAGCCGTGGAGAACGCCGGATTTTTCATGGCGATAGACAGTGCCAAGTTCGAAATAACGGATTGGCAAATTGCGATAAGAACGTGGCTTCGATTTGTAGATCAGCATATGCGCTAAACAGTTCATCGGCTTGATGCCATAACCCTGTTCATCAACTTCAGTGAAATACATATTCTCGCGGTAATGCTCATAATGGCCGGACATCTTCCAGAGCTCAGTTTTGAGAATCTGAGGACCGACCACAAGATCATAACCACGCTTCAGATGTTCTTTCCGCTCAAAATCTTCAATTATGCTTCTGAGCATAGCACCTTTAGGATGCCATAGAACCAGTCCGCCACCAGCTTCCTCACTAAAGGAGAACAGATCCAGCTCTTTACCCAGCTTACGGTGATCACGCTTGCGCGCCTCTTCAAGGCGATGAAGATGAGCTTTCAGTTCTTTTTTCTGTAAAAATGCTGTCGCGTAGATCCGCTGCAACATGGCGTTCTTCTCATCACCGCGCCAATAAGCACCAGCAAGGCTGGTCAACTTAAAAACCTTAAGAACGCCAGTGCGCGGAACATGAGGACCACGGCATAGATCAACAAAATCACCCTGGCGATAAAGAGAAACTTTCTCTTCACCAAGATCCTGAATCAACTCGACCTTGTAGTCTTCGCCCATGCCACGAAACAATTCAACGGCACTATCACTAGAGACTTCTTCCCGCACAACCGGCAGATCAGCCTTGGCGAGTTCAGTCATCTTTGCTTCTATAATTGGAAAATCTTCCGGAACAAATTTTTTGCTTTCACTAAAGAAATCATAGTAAAAACCATCTTTAATGGCCGGACCTATCGTAACCTGAACCTCATTGCCGTATAGTTCTTTAACTGCTTGTGCCATCAAGTGAGCGGAGGAATGACGAACTATTTCAAGGGCATCGGGTGAATTCTGGGTAATCAAAGCAAGTTTGCCCGATTCTTTAAGCGGACTGGCCATATCAATCAAAACATCATTAAAACGCGCTGCTATCGATTGTCGTGCCAACCCTTCACCGATAGTCAAAGCAACATCATAAGGGGTCGCACTGG
>JASJGT010000273.1:0-13563 GCA_033791405.1 Desulfuromusa sp. | reverse complement strand
ATATAGAGTAAATCTGGTGAATTATGGACGATAAAGCGGTGCAGGGCTTCTGATTCTTCCAGCTTTTCAACCATTTCACGATTTTCTTGTTCCAGATTGATTTTTTCCAGAACATTTTTGATCGAAAATAAGAGTTCATCGGCTGAATAAGGTTTTCGGATAAAGTCCTTTGCCCCATTTTTTAGAACATGGATGGCTTTTTTTATCTCAGATTCACCGCTGACAACAATAACATTTGTATCAATCTTTCCGTTATTGATGTGATCAAGAACTTCTTCACCGTTCATATCTGGCATGTTGAGATCAAGGAGAACAAGGTCATATTTATTATTATGCAGCTCTTCAATCGCGGCGTATCCACCGGCTACTGAATGTGCGTTCAGTCCATTGAGTGAAAGAACTCCCTTGATACTTTTTGCTATTGCCAGGTCATCATCAACGATCAGTATTTTTACATCTTTCGTTGTCAAATCACGGCTCAGAAATTTATTGAAATGACCTACATCCATCATTTCAGCTCAATCTCACTCTCTTTTTGTTTGCGGGGTATCAGGATTTTAAATTCGGTTCCATGATCTTGGCTGGAATAGCAGGAGATATTTCCTGAAATTTCCTGAACCAAAGTGTTGACAATCGAAAGCCCTAATCCGGAATGTCCTTCTTTTGTGCTGGTGACCGGTTTGAACAGGCTTTTTAAGATTTCAGCATCGATTCCAGGACCACTGTCTTGAATCGATATTTCGACATATTGTTGGTCATTTTGATAAAAATTGTCCCTGCTGGTGATTTTAATTGTGCCACTAGCTTCCATTGCTTCAACACCGTTTTTGATGATGTTGATCAAAATCTGCTTCAACTTATCTTTTGGACAATAAAGGTTCGGAATCTGCTTATCCAGTAGTAATGTTGATTCTATCTGTTTGGTTTTGTAGAGAGAGCCACTAAACAGGGTATCTAGTTCAGTCAGCAGCTTATTGATATCGACCAATCTATATTTTGTTTTGGTTGGTGTTTCTGGATCCTTTGCACGAAGTAAAATATTACCAACCCGTTCAATTTCTTCACTGATAAATTTGATTTCCTCTTGAGCCGAATGGTCGCCATCAATTTTTTTACCCAGCATGTAGAGATAGTTATTGATGATAGTCAGGGGATTACTGATTTCATGGGCAATTTTCTTAAAATCAACGATGGCCATGCCGACCGATTGAGAATCTATCTGGGCGAGAGAGAAGTAATTTCTGGCAATTTCGCTGCACAGTAATTTTAGTAATGGGACTTTGTTTTGCAGGTTTGGCCATTCCAACTCGCTTGTTCCAAGTGCCAGAACACCAAGCCCGGTCCCTTCATGATAAATGGGAAGGAGATAAGCCTCTTCAGCATTGAGCAGTCTGATAACCTGCTTATCTGCTATGGAACGCTGCTTAGATAAGGTTATGACGCAATTATTATGATTAAATGCGTTGACCAGTAAACTATTTTTATCCCCGGTTCTAAATTCAATTTCATCCAATTTGTTTATTTTCAGATCATTGATTGCTGATAGGGTGGTCTGATTTTCATCAATTTTAAAAAAGAACAACTGGTTCAGGTTGAAGAGGGTATTGAAATTAGTTCTGATCTCTTTGGTAAATTCAACCAATTCAACTATTTCGCTTTTTCCGATGGTATTGCTTAAGGCAATATTTTCAACCTGTTCGGCCAGTTTCTGTTGGCTGGTTTCCTGCTGAGTTGGATTAAAGGTTTCTTCCTCATTCTCTTCCATATAAAACCGGCCACTGAAGCCAAGGTCAGTGATCATCTGTTGACTTTTTTCTACTGCCAGAGTGAGGCAACCCAAAATTGTATCTTCAGTCATGTCAAACAGCAGTCCCGCTTTTTCTAGATATGCACTATTATTTCGGGCGCTATTTTTTGAGCTGAGGGGAGCAGCAACGGCAAGAATTTTCAATATGGTTGGGGAACTGATGAGCTCTTCTGCCGGTGCTTGTTGAAAGTTGATGGCATCACCAATAAAAGAGTCGAGTCTCCAACTTTCAACCAGAGCTGCACCTAATTCACAGTGATCAACTTGTAACTTTTCTTGTTCGAGAAAATGAAACTTTTCTGTTTCAAGATAATATCGATCTAAAATAGGTAGGTATTCAGATTCACGGTTAAGTAATAACAGGAGCATGCCAACTTGATGCAGCAGTCCAGCAAGGAAGGCTTCACCGGTATTTTCGTAGCCAACCAGCTTGGCTATTCTTTCTGCCAGATTGGCGCAAATCAGGGAGCGGAGCCAGATAAATTGGACGTTTTTGTTGAATGCTTTGGTGAAATTGGCAAAGAATTGCTGAATGGCACAGGTGGTGACAATATTTCTAATGTTGGTCAACCCCAGAACAATCAACATTCTACGGATATCGGTTAGTTCATTCCATTGACGATAGGCTGGGGAGTTTGCGACCTGTAATATCTTTGCAGTTAAGCTGACGTCCTTTTTGATTGCAGTTGAGAACATTTCAAAATTGGCATTGTCGTTGTGACATAAATCCAGCAACTCAACCAGAAGACTTGGCTCAGAAGGGAGATTGTCAACAGAATAACTTTTATTTTTTAGATAGATACGTTGCATATCTATCTTATCCTTTCTTTTTGTTTTTCATTATGCTGCAGAGTAACAAAATACGATATTAGCGCCAGTTAAAACTTTTCTAACCAGAGTCAGTGAGTCTACTCTAAATGTAACAATAAAAAAATAATTTTAATTATTTTTTTCACTTAAACATGTTGTGTCTGGTATTTCAATCAGCTCTTTAATTTTTTCAGAAAACAGATGATCGATTGCGATCCCTTTTTCTGTATCTAAGCGACCTGATCTGTTACTGATCAAGGCGGTTAATTTTCCCATTTGCAGGTAGAGTTGGAGCAGTTCCGGGGCTGCGTTTTCCAACGTTTGAATATGCTCTGTCACGGTTCCAATATCACCACGTACGATGGGCCCAGTTAATCCCTGTTCAGGATTGAGGTTTTTTACATTATCCAGAGATGCTTGCACTAACGGCAATAACAGTGGGATTGCCTGGTCCGGTTCGATGCCACAGTTAACCAACAAGTCGCGAGCAGAGGCGAGTAATGTGACAAGAAAATTCGATGCAATACAGGCGGCGGTGTGATAAAGCGGTTTCTTCTCACTATCAAGGGTAAAAGAATTGCCGCCAATTGCATTGACCAGCTCTTGTCCCAATGCCAATGTCTGCGGAGTATCACCTTCCAATGCGCACGGGCATTGTTGTAAATCCATAAACGCCCTTTGGCGGTTGGCAAAAGGGAGGAGTGGATGGAGTGATAGCAGTGATGCGGGGGATGATTCATGGCGCATGATTTTCGCCGGGTGGAGACCACTAAAATGGATCATGGTGATCGGTTTTGAAAATTTAGTTGTCGTCTGAATTTGCAGTGCCAAACGTTGGATTTGATCGTCTGGAACAGCCAATAGAATGATTTGTGCGGTGGCACTATCTGCAAGTTGGTCAGAGGCCAAGGTTGTTGAGCAGCCGATATAGGTGCAGGCTTCAATAGCTCTTTCCCTACTGCGGCCGATAATTGCCGTCAGCTGATATCCCGCTTCATGCAGGTGTTTACTTACCGCACAACCCACTCGACCAGGACCAATTAAGGCGATTCTTTGTTTCACGCGACCGAAGCCTGTAGTGATCCGACCTGATCTATTGTTCCTTCGAGATGATCGCCAGTTTTGATTCTACTAACTCCGGCTGGAGTCCCCGTCAGGATGATATCTCCTATTTCAAGAGTATAAAAGTTTGACATTTCAGCGATGATCTTTTCTACAGAGCGCATCATCTGATTTGTGTTTCCCTGTTGACGAATTTCACCATTAACTTTCAGTTTGAGCTGAAGATTATTGGGATCAGAAATATTTTCCGCTGGAGTAAAGTCGGACAGAGGACAGGAGGTATCAAAGCCTTTAGCAATTTCCCACGGCAGCCCTCTGCTTTTCTGCTCGCTCTGGATGTCCCGCAGGGTTAAATCAAGAGCGACCCCGTAGCCAGCTAAGTGTGTTAGGGCATTTTCCTCCTGGATATATTTACCGGTTTTTCCCACCAGCAAGGCCAATTCCAGTTCGTGATGACAATCGCTGGAATAGTCGGGTATTTCAATAATACCACCGTCGGCTAACAGGCTGCTCGGGGGTTTACAGAAAATAACTGCACGGTCAGGCATCTTGCTGCCAAGTTCGCGGATATGATCCAGATAGTTTTGACCCAGACAGATAATCTTGCCAACTGTGTAGGTTTCCTTGGTGTTTTTCATTTGAACCTGATGCATTTAATTCCTCCCTTTAGATAGCTTTATATGAAAACTTATCGTTAGCAGTATTTTGAACAGAAAGATAACGGTTTTTGGGTGTTAAGCGCAAGGTTTGTCATTGCTGGTTTGGTGTTTTCTGCTGTGCTAATATGAATAACCTGTCCCTACAAAGAATGTCTGACAAGGAGTGACAATGGCTTATTTCAGTTATGAAGAACCGGTATTTCGACCTCCTTCTGAGGCGCGATCATTGATTCTGCAAATTACCATTGGTTGTAGTCAAAATCAGTGTAAATTTTGTGGCATGTACAAAATGAAACAGTTTCGGATCCGTAGTGTGGCAGATATTGCTACTGAAGTTGATGCCATCCCGAAAGAACATCGTAAACACTATCAAAGGATTTTCCTTGCCGATGGGGATGCTTTGGTTTATCCGCAACAGGAGCTGATTGACATACTTGATCTTTTGGATGATAAATTTCCAAATTTAACCCGTATCGGAATCTATGCTTCCCCCAAAAGTTTGACAACAAAAAATGTTGAGGAATTGCAGCAACTTAAATTAAAAAAGCTGCGTATCCTCTACTTCGGACTGGAAAGTGGAGATGCGCCAACGCTGGAGTTGACCGATAAAGGTTACAAGCCGGAGCAGATGCTGGAACTTTGTCGTAAGGCGCAGAGTGCAGGAATAAAAATATCGATCACGGCTATTCTTGGTTTAGCCGGTCGCAAGCGCAGCCATGAACACGCTGTCGCAACGGCTGAGTGGATCAATCAGCTTTCACCTGAATTCTTTTCACTGTTGACAATGTTTCAACGTCATAATGACCCTTATTTTGAGTTGATAGAACCATTGACAAATGGTGAAATTATTGAGGAAGCGTTGACGATTGTGAAACATTTACAACCGCAAAAAACGATTTTGCGTTCAAACCATGCGTCAAACATTTTGAATCTGGCGGGAAGTTATCCAAAGGATCGAGAAAAAATGATTGCTCAAACAGAAGCTGCTCTGGTAGAGGCACGAAGCCACCCTGATTGGTTTACTCAGGTGCCGGATTACGGTGAGGCATACTATTGATGGTACAAAAGAAAAGGTCGACATAATCTGCCGACCTTTTCTTTTGTATGACAGTTATTTCTATTTACGTTGAAATGTAGCTTCGGCAAATGAATATTTGAAATTCATGTGATCCGTATAGGTTTCTTCCAATATCGCGGCAACGTCCTCAGTGAACACCAACTCTTCATCTGTCGGGATAACGAAAACTTTGACCGGTGAATCGGGGTTGGATATTGTTGTTTCCGCTTTCCGAGTCATTGTGTTGCGGTTCTTTTCCTTATCCAGCTTGATGCCGATATGTTCCAGTCCTTCCAGAGCCTTTTCCCGGATCAGCCAACCCATTTCGCCGACTCCAGCGGTAAAGATGACAGCGTCCAGTCGACCAAGTGCGGCGCAGTAGGAGCCAATATATTTCTTCAGCCGGTAACCTTCAATATCCAGGGCCAAGGTACAGCGATCATTGCCAGCTTCAGCGGCCTCGATGACATCCCGGCGGTCGGTGAACTCACCAGTAATACCGTAAATACCCGATTTTTTATTCAGGATGCCGTCGATTTCTTTGGGCGAAAGATTCTCCCGCTCCATAATGAATGCTGGAATAGCTGGGTCAATATCTCCACAGCGAGTTCCCATGACGGCACCTTCCAACGGGGTGAGACCCATTGAGGTGTCAACTGAAATACCATTTTTTATTGCTGTGTGGGAGACCCCATTACCGATATGCATGGTAACAAGGTTGCAGTCTTCAGGTTTTTTATCCAACAGTACTGCGGCACGTTTGGAAACATAGAGGTGACTGGTGCCATGGAAACCGTAGCGGCGTACCCCATGCTTTGTGTACCATTCACGTGGAATCGGGTAAGTGTAGGCAGGTTCAGGGATGGTCTGATGAAATGCGGTATCGAAAATGGCAATATGGGGAACATCTGGCAGGTTGACCTGGGCCGCTTCAATCCCGGCAATATTTGGCGGATTGTGGAGTGGCGCCAGGTGTTGTACTTCTTTAATTGCATCGAGAACAGTATCGTCAATAAGGACGGAACAGGCGAATTTTTCACCACCATGGACCACCCGATGACCAACGGCCGAAATACGGCTCATGTCTTCAACAACCCCATAGGTTTTATCGGTAAGAATTTTAACAATCAGATGGACGGCGGTTTTGTGATCGGGACATTCATACTCCTCCCGGTAGGTTTCGCGACCGGGAACTTCGTGGATAATATAGGAATCACCAATAGTGACACGCTCTACCATCCCTTTGGCAATCACTTCTTTCTTGCTCCAATCAAAAAGCTGGTATTTTACCGAAGAACTACCACAATTCAGTGCTAGAATGTCCATACTTAACTCTCCTTGATGTCAATGTGCAGGATGATGTTTGATCTGGATTGATATGACAGTACGAGCCATAAACCCTTTTGTTGCAAGAGATTATTTTCAAAATAGAACGATAGGCTAGCGTAGGTGATGGTTTTTAGGCAAGGATTTTTCTACTCTGGACAGCGGATTGAATATCTGATAAAAGACAGTTCACGCACCCGATTGTCGGGTGAAAAAACTTACATTATTTAGGAGGAAAAACTAATGGCTCATGTAATTTCTGACGAGTGTATTGCTTGTGGCGCCTGCCTGCCCGAGTGCCCTGTTGACGCAATCAGCGAAGGTGATATCTATACAATTGACGCAGAACTGTGTACTGATTGTGGTGCCTGCGTTGATGCTTGTCCAGTAGAGGCTATCTCTGCTGCATAACAAGTTAAGCGCTGACTTGCGACACAATAGAGGCGGTAACTGTCTTGGATGGTTGCCGTCTTTTTTTATTGTAAATTATTGTAAATTGTAAGATTTAAGCCAAGGGGAGTTCCATGTAAGAAATAAAGGTACTGGTGTGTTTGGAGGGGAGGGGAGACGTTATTCCGTTACAGGTTGAGAAGATGTGACTTTGACACTAAATTCAGATAGGCTTTTTGGCAGATCTTTAAAGACGATGTCAAAAGGAATGGACTGTTGACTGTCAATTTTCATATTACTAAGTTCGTTACCGAACTGATTTCCCATGATTTTTTCCAATTCTAAAAAAGCCAGAGACTGAAGTTTCTCGTCGTCAATCAGGTTTCCACAAAAAACAGTTTTTTGTAGTAGCGGCTTGCCATTCTGATCGAAAATAACCCCTTTGACCTGTATTGCTGAACGGGCTTCAGCAAAATTGTTGATGGCATGTCCTCTAATCAGGAAAAGCTCTCCAGACTGTTCATTTTGGATAAATTCCCCCTTGAGACCGTCAAGGGTGATTTGGCCGGTTTGCACCGGCCGCTCACTTTGTTGTCCAAAAATTTGTTGTATCGTCTGATTCAGTTGATCTGTCCCATTCATGTAGACGAACACACCACCAATAATCAGAATTCCTAAAATCAACAGCAGTAGAATCCTGATAATACTGGAAACAGGTCCACCTTTCTTTTCAGGAACCGCTTCTACTGGAAATTCTGGTAGTTCAACCGAAGATTCTCCTGTTGCGGCAATTTTAGCGGCAACAGGTTCTGCATCGGCTCCATTCTCCCCTTCCGTAGCAAGAACTTTCTCAATGGTACTGACCGACTCCTCTCCCGATTCGGTAAAGGTGAAGTTCTCGTCAATAGTACCGATGGAGCTTTCCGCCAGCTCTTGATCGTCAGAAGAGAGGTTCTCAGCTCCAGCTTCTGCCGTGGCTCCAAAGGTGAAGGCTTCCTCTTTTGTTGTGTCAGAATCGAGTTCTTGGAACTTGTCGTAACTGAACTCCGCTTCCTCTGTGTTTGTTGTACTTAAGCTATCGTCGCTGGTTAGCTCTTCTTGAAAGCTTTCCACGTCTTCAATAGCCTGTGGTTCCTGTGCAAGCGGTTTCTCGGCTAGGAAAACATGCTTACAACGGGCACAGCGTACTTTCGCACCCCCCTCAGGGATCCGGTCAGAATCGACGTTGAATTGGGTCGAACACTCAGGACAAACAATGATCATCGGGCGTTCTCCTCTGTCAGGGTTAAATATGTTTGGTCAAAGATTATCTCTTGCAAGTGACTCAAATTTAGGCCTCCTCAACCAGGTAAATATCAGGCAGATTCCGATATTTTTCATCATGGTCAAGGCCGTACCCAATAATAAAACCATCTTCCATACTGATACCGATATAGTCAGCTTCGATATCAACTTCTCGGCGTGCTCTTTTGTCAATCAAAGTACAGATTTTTAGAGAGCGTGGTCCCTGTAGTAACAATTTGTTGTAGAGACATTCCAGAGTATATCCGCTATCGACAATATCTTCGACGACAATAACATGACGATCACGAATCGGCATTTCAAGTTCTTTGCGGAACTCAATGATTCCTGAAGTCTGGGTGCCAGAGCCATAGCTAGCCAACCGGACAAAGTCAATCACTGATGGGATCTCAATTTCCCTGATCAGGTCGGCGATAAATAAAAAGGAGCCCTTCAAGACTCCAACCAACATGATCTCTTGATCACAATAATCTCGGCTGATTTCCTGGCCAAGACGTTTGATCTCAGCAGCTATTCTTTCTCGAGAAAAAAGAACCCTGCGATTTTGCTCTGTAATCATGTTTGTGACTCCCTGGTGACCGTAGTTTGACAGCAACCTATAGCAGGAAAAAAGACACTATGTCAATTGCAACTGACCGCAGGGGTGCTATTTTAATCAAAAGAAACATGTTATAATCCAGCGATTTTATAAATATAAATTTATGTAAAAAGGGCTGATGATGCGTTGCTGTTTGTTGTTGTTTCTATTGCTATTATCTTGTGGTTCTGTGTTTGCTGATCCGCTATTGGTTGTTGAACGATTGAATTATGATTTTGGTGAAACAATTCAGGGTGCCAAGATCGATACAATTTTTCGCTTTCAAAATTCCGGGGATCAAGTTTTGGAAATCAGCCGCTTGCGTAGTTCCTGTGGGTGTACTGCTGCCCTGCTATCGACTAAAAAACTGGTCCCCGGGGCTATTGGGGAGCTGCGGGTCACTTTCGATTCAGACGGATTTCGTGGTGCAATCCACAAGAGGGTCACTTTTGAGACAAATGACCCAAAACATACAGTGGTGACTTTTGGGCTGCAGGGAAAAGTTAAGGTTGAACTGTTTTTACAGCCAAACAGAATTAATTGGGGGGTTGTTAAGAAAGACATGCCATTGCTGGCAGAACTTGAAATTGTCAATAGATCAAAAAAAGTTATTACTCTGCAAAAACCAACGGCAACCAATGCTGGGATTGTGGCTGAATTATCGTCTCTAACAATTGCTCCTGGAGAGCAGTCGCTGCTGAAAGTTTCAGCGGAATTTCCGGTGGGTAAAAAACGTCTTGCCGGGTATGTTATAGTCAAAAGCAATTTTTCCAATGTTCCTCAATTAAAGGTGCCCGTATCGGCACGGTTATCTCAGAAATAAGCACACTTAAGCTTTTGTCAAGGAGCCTGTATGACTGAACCAACTGCCAATTCAACGGAGCGAAGGACTTTTCTCGGGATTATTCTGGGGGCTATCGGAGCAATCATTGCTGGAGTCTTCAGCTGGCCGTTATTTCGTTATCTTTCACCGCTTGATAAGGGTGGGGAGGTCGCTCAGGTTCGTGTTGCTCGGCAACAGGTCGCTGTCGGTGGCACCCACTTTTTTTCTTATCAGGGTCGCCCGGCGGTATTGTTGCAGCCGCAGGCCGGTGAGTTCATCGCCTTAAGTGCAGTGTGTACCCACCTTGGCTGTATTGTTAAATGGGTGGAAGAATCACAAGAATTTCTTTGTCCTTGCCATGGGGGGCGTTTTTCCCCGGCAGGGCAGGTGCTTGGGGGCCCCCCGCCCAAAGAACTGGCAACCTATTCCGTGACTGTTGACGGTGATGACATTTTGATCGGCTGAGGAGGCTTGGAATGAATTTGCAAAAAGAAGCGATAGATTGGCTAGACCGGCGCCTCGGAGTTCGGGATCTTTTACACAGTAATCTCGGTGGTTATCTGCTGCCACGCAATGTCAATATCTGGTACACCATGGGTGCCGTTCTGATGGCTATGTTCGGACTACAGTTTTTAACCGGCATCCTACTGCTAGTGTATTATGTACCGGACACCGGAAAAGCTTTTGCCAGTGTTACGGCAATTATGAATGAGGTTCCTTATGGTTGGTTGATCCGTTACCTGCATGTTGTCGGTTCAAATCTGGTCATGGTTTTGCTGCTGTTGCATATGTTGTCGGTATTGTTTATGGGTAGTTATAAGCGTCCACGCGAACTGACCTGGGTCTCCGGGTTTCTGCTGTTTAATCTGGGATTGGTGTTCTGCTTAACCGGTTATTTGTTGCCATGGAGTCAGCTCTCTTTCTGGGCAACTACAGTGGCAACCGATGCTGCCGGTGCTATTCCGGTGGTTGGTGATTTCCTGATTGAATTCTTGCGCGGCGGACCATCAGTCGGTGAGGCAACGCTGGGCCGGTTCTTTGCCCTTCATGTTATGGGTTTGCCGATGGCTTTTCTCGGCCTGGTTGGTTTTCATTTGTTCTGTGTGCGACGGGGCGGTATTTCCAGCCCACCCTTTGGTGAGGATTATCGCCCCACGGAATTGACCCAAAGCTTTCACCACGAAGAACATCTGGGCGGGGTTCCTTTTCATCCGAATTACACAATCAAAGATCTGTCGATGGTCTTTTTTGCTCTGGCTGCGCTGGTGGCGATAACTTTCTATGCCCCTTGGTTGTTTATCCCGCTTGATGCATTGGAGCCGGCTGATCCTTTTGTTACTCCAGAGCATATTAAACCGGAATGGTACTTCCTTTGGGCATATCAGACTTTAAAGATTTTCCCCAGTGAGTTGCTGGGATTGGCTGCACAGGGGGCCGCGATGGGTTTCCTGGCGATGCTACCGTTTCTTGATCGAAGCCCGGAGCGACGGCCATCGAAACGCCCGATTTTTGTAACTCTCTACCTGCTGGGAATTCTGTTATTTGTCGGCTTGTCGATATGGGGGCACTACTCATGAAACAGTTTATCGTCATCTTTCAAATATTACTGGCTATGCTGTTGGTTGTTTTTCTCGCGCCAACTGCTTTTGCTGTCGAAGAGACAGTTTGTATCCAATGTCATGGCGGGCTGGACGGCCTCTTGGCTGAGCCGGTTGGTCTGTGGCAGACCAGTGTTCATGCGGCTAACGGAATTTCCTGTCACGATTGCCATGGTGGCGACCCCACCGATTTCGAAATGGCGATGGATCCCGAACGCGGCTTTGTCGGTGTTCCTGAATACAATGAAGTCCCGGAGTTCTGTGGA
This sequence comes from Desulfuromusa sp., assembly GCA_033791405.1. Taxonomy (GTDB): domain Bacteria; phylum Desulfobacterota; class Desulfuromonadia; order Desulfuromonadales; family Geopsychrobacteraceae; genus Desulfuromusa. Next base: position 1,886 of record JASJGT010000273.1, on the reverse strand, counting down.
AAATGTCATCTGGGGGTCAAGGAGGACTATCTGGCCAGCGCTCACGGCCAGGCGTTAGAGGCGGGTGGTGCACAGTGTGTTATTTGTCATGAAAACCATGCTATTCAACTTGCCAGTATCGATTTAATCAATCAAGAGAGTTGTTCACGCTGTCATGACTATGAACGGGCCGAGCTGATTAAACAGGAAATCAGCGCTACGGAAGAAACGTTGGCAAAACTTGAAACCTCCGTAGCCTCACTGCATCGGGTTGGAATCGACACCGAACGCTTAAAAGAAGATTTGTTTTCTTCGCGCAATTCTTTTAGACGACTTTTTCATACCGTCAATATCGATAAAATTAAAAGCCAGACGGTAAATTTTGACGAAGAATTGAGTGAAACCAAGACCGTCGTTGCAGGTTACGAAAACTCACTGGGGCAACGAAAACTGGTTGGTGGTAGCATTGTTCTGCTGTTGCTGCTAGGTGGGTGTATTGCTCTTCTGATTCGTCGGAGTTATCACGACGAAGAATAAATGTAACTGTTCAGCACATCTGTTAGTAAAGCCGGGACCGTCTCCAGAGTCATCGGGGGCTGTCCCGGCGTTAACGGTTTTGAAACTGCGCCGCGCTGCAAAAGCCTGGGGCAGCCCCTCCCGTCAGATTGAGACCGATCTGTGGCTAATCACCATCGAGATTTCGCTGAATTTTGCGTCCAAAATATAATCCGATGGATGCACCCAAAATGCTTGCCAGATAAGAACCCATGATCCCTCCAAAAGAACCACAGCGCCAACCGATTGCTCCACCAATTGAGATGGCAACCATCAATATAATTGATCGCAATGACATTTAGATATCCTTTGGGCAGCAAATAGTCAGTTCACATATTTCACCATCAGAAAAGTAGATTGGAAACAGCAGCCCGGTCTGATCCTCTGGTATTTCAAGATCTGCATTCTTCAGTAGGCGCATTTGCGCCGAGGTGATGTCAATGCTGTAGCCTAATTGAGTTGCCTTGCTGACAGCATTGCCACAGACAATATTGACAAACTCTTTTACAGAATCATCTACTTCGTCAGCTGTTGCCGTTTCTGCCTTTCCTTCTTTGAATATGGCGTTAGCAATCAGTTTGCGGGTGTTATCAGAGATAGTCAGTAAATAACGGGCGCTGATCGATCCGAAAAATCCAATTTCAACAACCACCGGGCGAGTTGGGAGCCTTCTGATAATTGTGCAAGGGCCAGTTTGGAAGGTAACTCCAGCAACCCGCGTCAACATTTTATAGGTCATGTCGGTGACAATTTCCCATAAGGGTTGATGAGGAAACCCTGCCGGAATAATAATCTTCTCCGTAACAGAGTCTTTCTGGGTCTGCTTGAATTCACTCAGATAAAAACTTAACTTTTCCTGGGTGATGGTTTCAAGTTTAACCAAAGCTTCACCAATATAAAGATGTTCACTTTTTTGTCTGTTGAGAACCTGCTTAACCTGATCTGGAGAGAGAAAGCCCATTTTGGCAGCCATGTCGCCAAACTGAAGATCTTCGTATCTTTGTGCCCGGAGCGCTAAAGATATCTGTTCTGTTGTCATCAGCCCCATTTCTATGACGAGATCCCCGAAGCGTAGATTGGTCTTTTCCTGAAGTTCAATAGCTCGCAAAAGATCCAGGCGGGTGATGATTTTTTTATCAATCAGAAATTGTCCAAAAAACTTTATGGCCATTTCAAACAGCTCTTTTAGTGTGTCAGTTGAGTTAACAACAGATCATAGTTGCGATGATTTCCAGTTGCATTAGCAGGGGTTATAGCGTATATAGTACAGCCCATGCGCCCGTAGCTCAGCTGGATAGAGCGCCGCCCTCCGGAGGCGGAGGTCACAGGTTCGAATCCTGTCGGGCGTGCCA
>JASJGT010000272.1:0-5752 GCA_033791405.1 Desulfuromusa sp. | reverse complement strand
GAAATTGTTATTGACGGAACCCTCCTTTATGTTCTGGGGTATGCTTCGGTCAAGAAAGCTGAAGGGCCAACCCTGACGGAGCAAAAAATTGAAGCTCTGCGCGAGTTGAAGCAAAATCCGCAGAATTTGCAACAATTTGATAGCGATGGCGATGGTGAAATCAGCGCAGATGAATGGGATGCCGCCCGTGCTGCAGTTGAAGAAAAGGTAATGCGCGAATCGCTACAGAATAAGCAGCAGCGGAAAAAACAGGAAGAGCATATTATTATCGGTAAGAAAAAAGGGCATCCCCTGATCATTACTGAAACCCATTCAGAAGATGGCCTGACCACACGTTATCTTTATTACAGTATCCCTCTATTCCTGGCAGCGGCAGTGGCTACGGGTGGAGCAATTTATTTGCTGCTGAATTATATAAAATAGTCATAACTAAAAACCAACAAAGGAGACAGATTATGGGTGGTTTGATTACACTAGGAATTATTCTACTAATAGTGCTTGGGGTTATTATTTTCTTCGTCATCATCTACAACGGCTTTGTCGCACTCAAAAACAACATTAATCAAGATTGGAGTAATATCGATGTGCTCCTCAAACAACGCTATGATGAATTACCAAAGCTGATCAAAGTTTGCGAAGGCTATATGCTGCACGAACAAAAAACCCTTGAAGCAGTGGTTAAAGCCAGATCAATGGTTAATTCAGCCCAAAGTGAAGACCAGAAACTGCAGGCACAGAATGCTTTGACCGATACATTGAAATCGTTGTTTATGGTGGTAGAACGCTACCCCGACCTAAAGGCTGATGCCGGGTTCAGACAACTCAGCAACCGGATTTCAGAAATCGAAGATCAGATCGCAGACCGGCGCGAGCTTTATAATGCCTCGGTCACCATCTACAATACCCGTCTTGATCAATTTCCCGATCTGATTATTGCCCGGACTTTTAATTTTGACAGCCGCACTCTATGGACGATTGATCCGGCGCACCGGCAGGATGTCGAAGTCAGCTTTGGACAAGGCTGACTTGTAAAAAAAAAGATTAAAATTTCCGCAAGCAGTTGTCGATAAGACACTGCTTGCTCTGACCACGGATGGATCAGACCTTGTCACTCCATAGATGGAATCTGACCTAGGAAACACGATTCATGGCACTTAATTACTATCGACTGCTCGGTATTCCTCCAGACTCCGGGCAGCGACGAATCAAGTCTGCTTACCGTAGCTTGGCAAAACGTTTCCATCCCGATCGAAATAGCGGCTCGGAAACGGCGGCAGAACTGTTCCGGCAGGTTAATCATGCCTACCGGGTACTTTCCGACCCCAAACTACGCACACTTTACGACCAAAAGCTGTCACGCCAGGACAACCTCGATAAACAGCAATCCTCGACAAAAACTAACTCGGCACGACTTGACCCACAACAAAAGTTCAATAATTTTGTCAAATCTTTACTCGACGCACTGTTTGGATCAGTTGATACCCAGGTAGAACCAAGTAGCCAGCAACGTAATTATCGGACAAAGAACCCAACTAGACAAGTTGAAAAACCGGCATTTAATTTCCACTACAATCTTGCCGTTGAGAAAAATAAAACCCCCTACATGCGTGGTGAAGATGGCATTTTCAGGAAGACACAACAGAAAAACCAAAACAAACGGTAACATTTCCCACTGATTTCACCCCTCCATCCATGATTTCTTTCAAAAACATCAAGTTGATATTTCCGCTTGACTGCGGGTATATTCAACTATGCTCGGCTAGAAGACTGTCGCAGTAGATTCTTGTGAAGTCCGACAGCGTCCTAAAGAAAAGGAGAACTTGATGACAGATGACAATATAGAAGATTTGAAAATGTGTGAACTGCAAGCCAAGGGGTTAATGGAAGAAATCGACCACCGTTCAACCAACCCAACCGTTGTATGTGGCAAATGTGGGGCAAAATCGAATCTGCCTGAACATTTACATAATCCTCGCCCATTGATGAAAACGAAACTCGACAACTTTTGGGGTTAAAAATAAACGATGCAGAAAATTCTTGATTTCTTTTCCGAAAATGATCACTTTGCCCGCCATTGCGGACTGACTCTTTTGGAAGTAAAGCCGGGCTGGGCAAAGGCCAAAATGGACGTTCAACCTCACCATATGAATGGTGCAAAAACTGTCCATGGAGGTGCAATTTTCACTTTGGCAGATTTCACTTTTGCCGCGGCTGCTAACAGTCAGGGGCAACTCGCTCTGGCAACCAATACTTCCATAACATTCCTGAATCCAATCTACAACGGTACCCTCTTTGCGGAAGCAGAGGAGCTCTCTGTCAACCGCCGTCTAGGCCATTATCAGGTTAAAATTACTGACAACAATCAGCAGTTGCTCGCTCAGTTTCAGGGAACCGCCTATCGTAAAAAGGAACTATTGCTAGCAGCCGAACAGGTGAAGAAGTAAATGCGTAACTGGTTTGCAAAAAAGAAGATCGGCCTTGCATTAGGTGGTGGTGCCGCACGTGGACTCGCGCACATTGGTGTCCTGCAGGCTTTTGAAGAATCTGACCTCCAGATTGATCTGATTACGGGTACCAGCATGGGTGCAATTATCGGTGCCATGTACGCAACTAACCCTGATTTAAAACTCCTTCGTCAGCAGATGATCGCTTACCTTCAAAGTGATATTTTTAAAAAAGCCCGGCTGGATTTTGTTGTAGAACGTAAAAATGAACCTGAGGGAGAGGGCCTCTTCTATCGATTTTCACAGCTGGCACGGAAAAAAATCTTTTTTGCCGCTGCGATGACAATGGTCTCATTTGTTTCCCAGGAAACCAGGGACAAAAGCTTGGGTTTTCTACTCTCTGATACGAATATCGAAGACACAAGACTCCCATTTGCAACAGTCGCTCTTGATCTGATCAGCGGCAAAGAAATTGTCATCAAAAGCGGTTCAATGTTAGAAGCAATTGCAGCGACCTGCGCCCTGCCAGGGATTCTACCGCCTGTTGAATATAACAGCATGAAGCTGGTTGATGGCGGTTGGATCAATGCAATCCCGGTCGTCCCGGCAAAAGAGCTGGGTGCAGATATCGTCATTGCGGTCGATGTTGGTTCTGATTTCAGCCAAAATGAACAGTTCGATAGCGGCTTGGATGTTGTACTCAGGGCAGATACGGCAACACGTAATGCACTGTCTAATCTGCAGTTAAAGCAGGCCAATATCGTTATTTGTCCAGCAGTTGGTATCAACCATTGGGCAGACTTCAGCCGTGCTGATGAGATCATTGCTAAAGGACGGGATGCAGCTCTGAAAAGAATGCCAGAAATCAAAAAAATGCTAAAGAAAATAGTATGATAAATATCGATATTAATAGCCAACCCCAATAAGTGAAGTTCAAAGGAGAATAGAAGAATGATTAACGCGAATGATCTGCGTCGAGGGATTGTTTTCCAACTCGACGCTGCGCCCTGTATTGTTATTGACGTCAGTTTTCAATCCCCGACAGCACGCGGTGGGAATACTCTGGTCAAAACCAAATATCGTAATCTGATAACCGGACAGGTTTTAAACAGTTCATTCAAATCGGGAGACCGGATGAACGAAGCCGATTTTTCTCGGCGTAAAGGGCAATTTCTTTACGCAACGGGTGATCAAGGTGTGTTCATGGATCAGGAAAACTATGAGCAATATGAACTAAGCGGTGAAATATATGATGAGATAAAAGGCTATCTGCTGGAAAACGGTGAGGTGAACCTTGGCGTATTCAATGAACAGATCGTCACCCTTGAGGTTCCACAAGTCGTTGAATTAACCGTGACAGAAACCGCTCCAGCAATCAAAAATGCGACCGCAACAGCACAGACCAAAGAGGCCATATTGGAAACAGGCATTTCCATTCAGGTCCCTGGTTATCTGGAATCAGGTGAAACAATTAAAGTTGATACGCGGGAAGGTCGCTTTGTTTCCCGCGCTTGATGATTAGATGACTAAGCAAAAAGATTCTTTTTGCGACACCACCCTACGTACATTTTTGCATCAGGTACCATTATTTAACATTGAGCATGACCTGTTATCTGCTAGGCAAAAACTATAAAGAATTATGAATATACTGGATGATTTTACTAAAAAAGAAACATCCGCCGGCGTACTGCTGATTTTTGTCACTATCCTTGCGTTAGTTCTGCAAAATAGTTGGTTGTCAGATGTTTATAGTAGTTTTTTGCACACTCATGTAGAGATACGTTTTGGCAATTTACAAATTGCTAAACCACTCCTGCTGTGGGTCAATGATGGATTAATGGCAGTGTTTTTCTTTCTCATCGGACTGGAAGTTAAAAGAGAGGTGATGGAGGGCCATCTTTCTTCGATGAGTCAAATTGCGTTACCTGGGGTAGCCGCTGTCGGCGGAATGGTTGTCCCTGCCCTGGTGTTCATCGCTTTTAATCAAGGTGAATCATTTGCGATGAAAGGTTGGGCAATTCCCACAGCGACCGACATTGCTTTTGCGCTTGGTATTTTATCGCTACTCGGAAACCGAGTTCCCATTTCCTTAAAAATATTCTTAATGGCATTGGCTATTATTGATGACTTAGGTGCCATCGTCATTATCGCAATATTTTATACCAGTGAATTATCAACCACATCCATAGTTATTGCTTCTGTTGCTCTGGTTGCTTTATTCGTTCTGAACAGACTGGGGTTTGCCAAAAAAGCGGCTTATATTTTATTGGGTATTGTCCTTTGGGTCAGTGTTTTAAAATCAGGTGTTCATGCTACTCTGGCAGGCGTTGCACTCGCCTTCATGATACCTTTAAGCTCTACCAGAGCTGATGGAACAACATTCTCACTCAGTAAAGAGATGGAGCATGACTTACATCTTTGGGTTGCATTTATAATTTTGCCGATTTTTGCTTTTGTTAATGCTGGCGTCGACTTAAGAGGGATATCAATTGCGGAGATGTTTACGCCCGTTCCAATGGGAATCATGCTTGGCTTATTCGTAGGAAAACAGGTTGGCGTATTTGGGTTCAGCTGGTTGGCCATAAAGGCTGGTATCGCCAAACTACCCGAGGGTGGGAATTGGAAGCAGCTTTATGGCGTATCTATTCTCACTGGCATTGGCTTCACTATGAGTTTATTTGTGGATACTTTAGCTTATAACGATACGCAAATTTATCATTTTGCAGATAAATTGGCCGTTCTTATAGGGTCATTTCTTTCTGGGATCATGGGTTATTTTGTCTTAAAAAATTCAAAGTAGCTCTATAGACAGGTCGAATTTCGTAGACTGAGTCGGCCTAAAAAGCATGGAAACTCCAAACTCATTTTTTTACGGTGACATTATTATTTGGATTAAATAAACGCATGATCGACATTGAACAAATCAGAAACCGGCTATCAGATCACCAACCACAGCCACTGCTACAACATTCCGCCCGACACGCTGCCGTCGCCATGTTGTTACGAAACAACAACCAGCAGACAGAGGTCCTACTGATTCGCCGAGCTGAGCATGATCAAGACCCATGGTCGGGAGATTTGGGTTTCCCTGGTGGAAGAATTGAAAATAGTGATCCCAACCCGCGTGCTGCTGCTGAACGGGAAACCTGGGAAGAAGTTGGCTTTTCCCTGAACGAAGAGAACTATCTTGGGCAGAGTGATGACCTTGCTGGAGCCTACCTTTCCGTTCATATTTCCTGTTTTATCTATCAGGTTGATATAGATACACAATTCAAACTCAACGGTGAAGTTGTCGATCTATTCTGGGT
>JASJGT010000271.1:0-6664 GCA_033791405.1 Desulfuromusa sp. | reverse complement strand
ATTTAATGAAGTCAAAGAACATCTTGAAATATATATATACACCCTGGCAGGAGAACAAAATGAGCTTTAGCAAAAAGGATGTCTTTTTAATCTTCTTAGTTCTACTGGCCTTGGCAGTTGCGTCATTACCGGTGCAAGCTTGAAATCGAGTAGTGCCACTCTTGGTGCATTAAGGTTGTCTTCACTTTTCAGAGAAATGGAAGAGAAAGGGCGGATTAATTCCCTGTCGGGAGCCGCTGAGTTATTCATTAAAGTAAAAGATGAATTTCAGAAGACGATTGAAGTCTTGAAAGTTGAAACGGTGCAACATAATTGACTCAACATTTCTAAAAAAACTATAAGCGTGAAATATCTGGTGAGAATTTAAACCCATTTTTGGAGGAAGACAAAATGAGTTCTAGAAAAAATAACCTTCTAATAATTTTTCTGGTTCTAATCGCAACAGCATTAATATCTATTCCGGTTCAGGCCGCGAACCCGATTCAGGAACTCACTTTTCTCAACTGGGGTGATTATTTAAGCCCAGACTTGCAGAAAAAGTTTGAAACCAAGTTCAACGTCAAAATTCGTTTAGTCACTTATGACAGTGACGATAATCGAAATAGTCTGCTCCTATCAACAGACGGGAAGAATTTTGATGTTGCACTGATCGATGGCAACAGTATCCCCAGCTATATCCGAAGTGGATGGTTAACTCCAATATCGGATAAAGACATCCCCAACAGAAAGCATATTATTCCGCGATGGAGAGATGCGTACGAGGGGGCTAAGGAGTACAGTGTCCCGTATTTCTGGGGGACAGTTGGAATAGCTTACCGTTCTGATTTAGTAAAATCACCTATGACGTCCTGGATGGATATTCTCAAGCCAGCAGAAGAGTTACGTGGAAAAATCTTCATGTTTCCACAGAGCCGGGAGTTGGTTGATATCGGTCTGAAAGCTCTTGGTTACTCGGTCAATACATTGAATGACCCCAAAGCCTATAAAGAAGTCAAAAAACTGTTGATTGAACAAAAACCCTATGTGAAACAGTACGATTGCCTCGCAATAGATGAAACATCAGCACTTATCAAGGGAGAGATTCTGGCTGCTACCAACTACAGTGGCGACGCTCTCACTCTGCAGGCGATCAATGAGGATATCACCTATATTGTCCCCAGTGAGGGCAGTTTCCTCTGGGTTGATTATTTGGTAGTAATGGCAAAAAGTGAAAAGAAAAAGCTGGCCATGGATTTTATAAATTTTTTAAATAATCCTGAGAATGCCGCAGAGCACGCTGAATATATGTATTATGCAACACCCAATGCGGCCGCAGAAAAACTCTTAGCAAAAGAGTTTCTTGATGATCCCTATATTTACCCAGCAAAGGACGTCATGGAAAAATGTGAAATCGAAGCCAAACTGCCTCCACGAATAAATAAAACCCGTAATCTCATATATTCCGAGGTGACTCGAGGAAAAATCTAGCGATAAGGCAAACTGAACTCTAAAAGTTGACCCAAATTATTTATGAAAATTAAAACAAAAATACTCATGACGTTTCTTCCGCTTGTATTCATACCACTTCTCATTATCGGAGGGGTGAGTGTCATCAAGCTTAAAAATGCTGCATACCATTCGGTGATGACTGAAAGGGAAAACTTTCTCAAACAACTTAAGGATCAAGTTGATTTTCTCAAAAAATCGACAGAAGCAAATATAAATTTGTTATCAGAATCCGCACTTGTTCAAAAATATTTTCTGATTGAAAGTGAAGAAGATCGCTACTCACTGTTTCAACCGGTTTTATTGCAACTTTTACAGCGCTATCAGGAAATTTATCCAGAATATAAAGAGATTCGTATTCTCCTGCCTGATGGTTATGAAGACACCCGAATTACGCTGGCAGATGTTCCCAACAAAACTGATTTAGAAGGCGATACGCCATTTTTCAAGAAAATTTCAAAGTCAAAAGATCCGATAACAACAACTATATATACGAATCAGGATACAGATAAATACGCCATTTTGGTCAGCAAACGGATTGATCTGGTTAACCTTTCACTCAATGAAAAAACATCAACACCAAAGCTGAGAGGATTTCTAGCAATTACTCTGGACATTGAATGGTTAGACACAATTTTGAGTAATTTACATAAAGAAACGAAAGGGAACATATTCTTTATTAATGACTCAGGTACGGTCATTGCCGCGAGCGACAGAGCATTAATTAACCAAACGATATCGCAATCACTCTTCAGTAAAATGCAAAGCACAATCCACCAGTCAGAAACCGTGATGGCATTATCTGGTCAGTTCATGGGTATAAATTCTGTTCTACAGTATCAGAGAGTTATTCCGGGTCTTTTTCTTGTCAGTTCTTTTTCAGAGCAGGAATTGATGGCAGAAAGCTGGTCGGTTGGCAAACTACTGACTATTTTGACTCTTCTGGCTGGATTACTTGTTTCTCTGCTGTTACTGCTAGGATTGCGGCATTTTATTCTCAATCCAGTAACCGCACTGACCAAAGCAGTTAAATCAATCAACTTTAAAAATTCTGAGTTTCAACCTCTGACCATTGATTCAAAAGATGAATTCGGGGTTCTGGCCGAAAACTTCAACCAAATGGCAACTCGTTTAGTCCTGTATGGCATCTCTGCCGAAGAAAATCTAGTGACCCTTGAAGAACAAGTTAAAGATCGTACTGCCAAGCTAAAGACCTCCATGGATGAAGCAATTTTACTAGCAGAGCAGGCCAAACAAGCCAGCAAGTCAAAATCCCAGTTTCTCGCCAACATGAGCCACGAAATCCGTACCCCGATGAATGGAGTTTTGGGCATGGCCGAGATGGTTCTGGATACGGAACTGACCGTCGAACAACGAAGTTCAGTAGAAACTATATTGCTTTCCGGTGAATCGTTATTAACTGTCATCAACGATATTCTCGATTTTTCCAAGATTGAAGCGGGTAAATTGGAGATGGAACACATTAACTTTAATCTCCCCTCTTTAGTCAACGATGTCGCCCAGATGATGGCCCAAAGAGCTCACTCTAAAGGCTTGGAACTGATCGTTGATATTGCCGAAGATCTTCATTCCGATGTCAGCGCCGACCCAAGCCGTACCCGGCAGGTTTTAACCAACCTTCTCTCTAACGCGATCAAGTTTACCGATCAAGGGGAAGTTATTGTTCAGGTCAGATGTCTTGAGGACCACAAAGATTCGACCAAAGTTCGTCTCTCAGTCCATGATACTGGAATTGGACTAAGTGACGAGGAACAAATCAAATTATTCAAACCTTTTTCCCAGGCAGATGAATCAACAACCCGAAGATATGGCGGGACTGGCCTTGGTCTAGCGATTTCCAAGCAATTGGTTGAATTGATGGGAGGTACCATTGACTGTTCCAGTGAACCTGGTCAGGGGGCAGAGTTCTGGTTTGATCTGCCGCTTAAGAAATCATCCGGCACACATGTTATTGCCAAAGCTCCAGCCAACGAACTACAAGGTTTACGGGGATTAATCATTGACGACAATATGACCAACCGGAAGCTGCTGGTTCATCAGTTAACCACTTGGGGAATCGAACCGGAAAATTCCGAAAGTGGCATTGATGGGTTGACCAAGTTGCATCAAGCGGAAGCAGCAGGAAAACCTTTTGACATGGCTATTCTTGATATGCACATGCCAAATATGGACGGTCTGGATGTAGCCCGACTGATCAATAAAGATCCCACTGTTAATAAAACCCGCATGATTATGCTGACCTCAGCCGGGATTCGTGGTGATGCCAAACTAGCCAAAGAAGCAGGTATAAAGATCTACCTGACCAAACCGGTTCGTCAAATCGATCTGTATAACAGCTTGGTTGAATTGATGAAAGGCGATCACGCAAAGAGTGATGAACTGATCACAAAATACAGTCTTGAAAAAGAGACACTAAGATTTAACGCCAAAATTCTTCTGGCTGAAGACAACCTGGTTAATCAGCAGGTGGCAAAAGGAGTCTTGCGAAAGCTCGGTTGCAAAGTTTATTTAGCTATCAATGGTATGGAAGCTATCTCATCTATGGAAAATAATTCTTATGACATCATCTTTATGGATTGTCAGATGCCGCGCATGGACGGTTATGAAGCCACGGGTCAAATCCGTCAGAAAGAAATTGGGGCTCAGGATAGCAAACGTATGCCGATTATTGCTCTGACAGCGAACGCCTTAAGTGGCGACCGGGAAAAATGCCTTGCTGCTGGGATGGATGATTATATCAGCAAGCCGTTTGGTCAAAACCGAATTGCAGAGATTCTGAAACGCTGGCTACCCAACAATCTGCAAGAGATCGTGGGACAACCTCCATCACAAAGAGAATCTCCTGACATCACAATTACATCTGAACCTACCGAATCCGATGTAATTAACCAGAAGGCACTGGAAAACATCCGTGCGCTACAGTCCGAAGGGGCAGAAAACATTCTGAACAAGATTATTAACCTGTTTCTTGATGACACCCCGAAGCAACTGGAAAAACTGCATCAAGCTTTGCACGATAAAGATGCCAACACGGTTCGTTCTGTTTCCCATAGTTTGAAATCAAGCAGTGCCAGTCTGGGCGCATTAAGTATGTCCGCTTTATTGAAAGAATTGGAAGAAAAAGGTCGCACCAATTCCTTGGCTGGTGCCACTGAACTATTTGATCAGGTAAAAAATGAATTTCAAAAAAGCATTGATCCTCTCCAAGCAGAAACGGTGAAGCATGACTGACACAACACACTCAAATAAACCATTAATTCTGGTGGTCGATGATGACCTGGCGACCCGGTTACTGATGCGTGCCAGTCTGGAAAAAGCTGGTTACCGAGTTGAGGAAGCAGAAGATGGATTGGTTGCGGTTGCAGAATTTGAACAACTGAAACCAGATGTCATTCTACTGGACGTGATGATGCCTAAACTAGATGGATTTGATACCTGTCGGGCAATCCGCAAACTTCCCAGTGGAGAGCACACTCCTGTTCTCATGGTAACAGGATTGGAAGATATCGATTCTATTCACCGATCTTTTGAATCCGGAGCCACCGATTTCACCACCAAACCAATCAACTGGACCGTCCTGAACTACCGGGTCAAGTATATGTTGCGAGCCAGTGAGGCTTTTTATGATGTTATTGATAAGCAGAAACAAATCCAGGAACTGGCATTTTTTGACCAACTGACCGGTTTGGCTAATCGAACGATGTTCATGGACACTTTAGAAATTACCCTTGCAAAAAGTGTCGAAGAAGAAACCCTGCTCGGGGTTTTATTCCTGGATCTGGATCGGTTTAAAACCATCAACGATACCTTGGGCCATCAAGCCGGAGATATTTTACTTAAAAACGTTGCTGAACGGATTAGTACCAGCATTCGTGAATCTGATCCATTCAGCAGGGTCAGAAAGATGCACCATTCAAAAAGATATATTTCCCGTATCGGCGGGGATGAGTTCACCATCATGCTGCCGAACCTTAAAGCCCCTGAGGATGCTGGCCTTGTCGCCAAGCGAATTAATAAAGTTCTGACCGAATCATTTCAAATTGATGACCATGAAGTTTTCATTTCTGCCAGTATTGGCATCAGCGTGTCCCCCTACGATGGTTCTGATGCAGAGGTTTTGATGAAACATGCCGATCTGGCCATGTATCATGCCAAAGAGAGAGGGAAAAATGGCTTTCAATTCTATACAAAATCTCTCAACGTTAAGGCCAAAGAACGGCTTGAATTTGAAAATGATGTACGCAAGGCGGTCAAAAATGAAGAATTTACCCTTTTCTACCAACCTCAGATTAGCATCGTGGATGGCAGCATCATTGGAGCTGAAGCACTCACCCGCTGGAAACATGAGAGTCGCGGCATGGTTTCACCGGCGGAATTCATTCCGGCGATAGAAGAGTTGGGATTAATCATCCCCTTTACCGACTGGGTCATCTCCCAGACCGGAAAGCAGCAAGCAGCGTGGCAACAAGGAGGCTTACCAACCACACGGGTGGCAATAAATATTTCCAGCAAGAATTTTATTCATCAGAATATTCCAGGAAAAATCACTGAAATGTTGCAAGTCAACAATCTAAATCCTCAATTTCTGGAACTGGAACTGACCGAAAGCGTTCTGGCAGAACAGAGCGTAGAAACAATCGCGGTTCTTCAGCAGATGAAAGACCTTGGTCTCAGTATTTCAGTTGATGATTTCGGAACAGGCTACTCTTCTTTGGTTTATCTGAAGGCATTTCCCATTGATATTCTCAAAATTGACAGGTTTTTTATCAAAGACATTTTGACCAGTCATCAGGATGCCGCAATTGTTAAAGCAATTATCGCCATGGCACAGAGTATGGAAATAAAAGTCGTTGCAGAAGGAATTGAGGAAAAAGAACAATTTGACCTGCTGCAAAAGATGGGTTGCGACTATGGTCAGGGATTTTTATTCAGCCCCGCTGTTCAGGCTGACAAATTCGCAACAATGATTAGAAATGGAGCTTCTTTAGTATCTTGATAAGGCTTTTCTAAAAAACACATTGAAAATTTTCAATGACTTACAATTCCAAGTTATTGTTATGGCATACAACTTAAATCAAACAAACTAAGGTTGGTATTTAAAAATGAAAACAAACCAAGCCGAGCAATTAATTGAACAAGAGATCACCCTCCCCTCACC
>JASJGT010000270.1:0-5329 GCA_033791405.1 Desulfuromusa sp. | reverse complement strand
TCCATACCCTGGCAGATGGACAGAAAGTTCCGGTAGAAGTTTACAGAAGCCCAATTCAAGCTAAGGGTCAAACTTTACTCTATTCAATTATCCATGACACCAGCAGACGGAAGGAAGCTGAGCAAGCACTTGAAGACCGCAGCCAATTTCTCCAATCAGTGATTGACGGTGTCTCCGATCCTCTTATGGTGATCGGAGTGGATTACCAGATTTTGCAGTTGAATCAGAGTGCCCGAAAGCAACAGAGTAACATTCCAATTGTACGGGGAGACTTTACCTGCCATCAACTTTCGCATGGATCACAAATCCCTTGTGATACTGCTGATCATCCCTGCCCGTTATTGGAAGTCAAAGAAACTGGTCTGCCGGTTACGATGATCCATCAGCATACGACCGAACAAGGGGAGCGGATTTTTGAACTTTGTGCCTCACCCCTTTTTGATGCAAGGGGTGAAATCTATGCCATCATTGAGGTGGCGCGAGATATTACCGACCGCTTAAAAATAGAAGAACTGCTCAATGAAAATGAAAAACGTCTGCACCATATGGCTCATCACGATGCTCTCACTAACTTGCCGAACCGGATACTGTTTGAGGATCGCTTAAAACAAGCCTTGCGCAAGGTTAGCCGCAACCACAGGCAGGTTGCGCTGTTCTTTCTTGATCTGGATCACCTTAAAGCCGTCAACGACAACCTCGGTCACGATTACGGCGATCTTTTGCTGATTGATGTTGCCAAGCGTTTGCGTAAATGTGTGCGAGAGAGCGATACTGTGGCCCGGTTGGGTGGGGATGAGTTCCTGGTTCTGTTGGAAGATATCGAATCGATTGAAATGATCGAGGCCATGGCTGAGCGTATCTGCACCGCTCTGTCTCATGAATTAAGCAAAGGTGATTTTACCCAAAAAATTAGCGCAAGTATCGGTATCAGCATTTATCCCGAAGATGCCAAAGACGGCCAGGAAATGATGAAAAACGCCGATCTGGCCATGTATCGAGTGAAGAATTCCGGCAAAGCCAACTATCAGTTTTACTCTGCACCCCAAGGCCGTTTTCTGTTTGATTGAATTACTTTGTCAGCTTCTCTTCCACACTCTTCAGTTTATCAACCATTGTCTGTTCACGATCAACCCGGCTGCCCAGCTTGATGGTCGTGCTGATGCGTGGTGCTCCGGCAGCGTGTATTTCCTCATGGCAACGGCGAATTGCTGCAAATACCTGATCATATTCTCCCTCAATGTTAGTTCCGTAAGCATGTAAACGGATTTTTAAGCCGGCATCTTCCAGAATTTTCTGACAAAGAGCGACATATTTTGAAACTGAGACACCAACACCTAAGGGAACAACACAAAGATCAACAATCACTTTCATAGACTACTCCTTTTATCAATTATTTATGAAAACTGAGTATATCCTGCGGGATAGCATCTGCCAACCAGGTAATCGGTGAAACCCTTGCTCATTCTGACCGAAAAGGATAGCCGTTGACTGAGAAAGTCTGTTATAAATAAAAGTTCTTATAGAAAGCTGAGGTAAAGTCAAAGCTCAAAAACCATTAACAATTAGAAAGAGGTACTGATGCAAGATTGGGGACAAGGCCCATCCGGGGAAGACCTGGAAAAAAAAGTCATTGAAATCGCTAATCAGGTCAAAAACAAACTTAAGTTCAACCCGAAAAAAGGGATCCTTCCACTGTTGGTTGTCATAGCTATCATTGCGGCCATCATTGGCGGATCCAGCAGCATGTATAAGGTGGATACGGAAGAAACCGGGGTGGTTTTACGCTTTGGCAAGTTCTCCAAATTTGCTAACCCTGGCCTGCACTTCAAAATTCCCTTTGGTGTTGAACAGGTCTACCTGGTCCCGACCGGACGGGTATTGAAGGAAGAGTTTGGCTATCGAACCGTTACGCCTGGTGTCAGAACTACCTACAGCAAGGCTGGTCTGGATGAAGAATCACTGACCCTGACCGGAGATTTAAACGTCAGTGACGTGGAATGGATTGTTCAATTCCAGGTGGCCGATCCATTCAAATACATTTTCAAAATTCAGGATCCCGTCGGCACGATCCGCGACATTGCTGAAGCAATGGTGCGTAAAACGATCGGTAATGCAGATGTCACCCAGGTTCTGACCACCGACCGGGCAGCCTTGGCCGATCAGATT
Source organism: Desulfuromusa sp. (assembly GCA_033791405.1). Classification (GTDB taxonomy): domain Bacteria; phylum Desulfobacterota; class Desulfuromonadia; order Desulfuromonadales; family Geopsychrobacteraceae; genus Desulfuromusa. The sequence continues at coordinate 3,163 of JASJGT010000270.1, read as the reverse complement.
CAACAATCCCTGCAAGAAACTCTTAAACAATATGATATCGGGGTGCGGATCGTGACGGTCAAGTTTCAGGATGTCAACCCACCAGAAGCAGTCAAAGACGCGTTCAACGAAGTCAACGAAGCAGAACAACAAAAAGAGAGTTTAATTTTCCAGGCGCGCGAACAGTATAATCGTGAAGTTCCCAAAGCACGGGGTGAAGCAAAGCGCGCGTTGCAGGAAGCACAAGGTTATGCTGTCGAACGGATCAATAAAGCACGCGGTGAAACTAACCGTTTTGTTGCTTTGCTGGCCGAGTATAAAAAGGCTCCGATAGTGACGCGCAGACGGATTCATATTGAAACTATGGAACAAGTTCTGCCAAACCTGGATGAAATCTACATGATGGATGATAAAAACGCGGGCTTGTTGCCGCTGCTCCCCTTGCGGAAAACCATGGAAGGAGCAGTCAAATGAAAAATGGACTCCTGATTTTTATTGTTATCGCCGTTATCCTGGTTGCTCAGGGTGGTTTCTATATCGTCAATGAAGCTGAGCAAGCTATCGTGACGCAGTTTGGTAAGCCGGTTGGTGCAGTTTCTTATCCTGGCCTCCACTTTAAAATCCCATTTATTCAGGATGTGACCCGCTTTGAAAAGCGTATCCTCAAGTGGGACGGTGACCCGAATCAGATTCCGACCAAAGATAAAAAATTCATCTGGGTCGACACGACAGCTCGCTGGCGGATTATAGATCCTCTCCTCTTCCTTAAAACTGTTGCCACTGAGCGGGGGGCTTTGAGTCGTCTCGATGATATTATTGATTCGGTTGTTCGCGATGCGGTTTCAGGTCACCTGCTGGTTGAATTGGTGCGTGGCGGCGATTACAAGGCTAGAGCATATGAGCGTTTTGAAGTGGATGGTGTCCAGATACCTCCAGAAGACATGGTTGGTCGTGAAGAAATTCTCAGCGGCATCCTTACCGAGGCCAGCTCAAGTACTCCGGAATATGGAATTGAATTGATTGACGTTCAATTCAAACGTCTCAACTACGTCGAACAGGTTCGGGTTCGAGTTTATGAGCGGATGATCAATGAGCGGAAGAAGGTTGCTGCCCAGTATCGTTCTGAAGGGGAAGGGGAAAAGCTGGAAATTCTTGGTAAAATGCAGCGTGAGCTGAAAGAAATCAGCTCTGAAGCCTATCGTAAAACATTGGAATTTCGTGGTGCAGCCGATGCGGAAGCTGCGGCTATTTATGCTGATGCCTATAACCAGGACAAGGATTTCTACACTTTCCTGCGCACCATGGAATCGTACAAAAAAACTGTCAACAGCAAAGGAAAACTGATCATTTCCACCGATTCCGAGTACTTCAAGTATTTGAAATCAGCTCAGTAAACCTTCAACCTAGATTAGCCAAAAAGGGTTCTCTGGCAACGGAGAACCCTTTTTTTATTCTGTGGCTATTTTTCGGGTTTCTCCTTCAATGACCTTCTCAGCTCTTCTGGCCTGTTTTGCGGTTTTTGACAAGCAAAGTTCTGGCACAGATATGCGGTCGCCTGATTATTGACGCTGTTCATTCCATCAATGAAAGGTACCAGTGTGTCGATGAAGTCCGAGTTCTCCGCCGGGCGGAGTAACAAGGTGGTGTCCGGCATGAATTTCTGTTGTACTTCTGCCAACAGGGCAGCAGTATCTTGGCTGTCTCTTGATCCAACAATCACCAGCTCGCGGGTTGATTCAAGCAACAAGCTAGCACCGAGGAGAAACTGCGTATAGCCAGCCGGGTAACGATTAATCTGTGCTGCTGAGACGTTCAATAATTTGTCAGCTCGTTGGCTCCAAAGTTTGTTCCCGGTTAACAAATAGAGTCTGGCATAGACCTCAATAGTTATTGACCCTGCCGATGGCAGCGCACCATCATAGAGTTCATTGGTGCGGATTGGCAGTTCACTGTCAGCGGTTGTTTCAAACAGCCGCCCCTGCTGATCGGTAAAATGTACCGCCAATTGTTCCGCCAGTTTCAGCGCTTTTTGTAGATAGTCAGGGTTTAAACTACTCCGGTAAAGGTCCAGCATCCCTCTGGCCAGAAAAGCATAGTCACTGGCAAAAGCAGGAATAGCCGCTTGCCCACCGCGCCAACGGCGCAACAGTTGCCCCTCTTTGCTCTGCATCTGTTGGAAAATAAAGGTTGTTGCTTCTTCTGCCGCTTTCAATAACTGTGGATCCTTCAGAGTTCTGGCTCCCAGCGACAGAGCAGAAATCATCTGACCATTCCAGGCGGTAATCACTTTGTCATCACGAAACGGATGGATCCGTTGCTCTCGAGCTTTGAACAAATGAACCCGATCTTCCTCCAGTTGTTGTTGTAGCTTTTGCAACGGAAGCTCCAATCTATCGGCCCAGTCGGCTAAAGATTTTTTCCGATGGAGGATATTTGTGCCGGCAGGTTCACCAGGGATATAATCGGAAAAATTTCCCGTGGGCAACGCATTAAAAATCTGCGCAAAACGTGTGCCGCGATCCATGCCTAAAATATCGATCAACTCCTGTTTCTGCCAGACGTAGAACTGACCTTCAACTCCGTTTGAATCAGCATCTTCTGCCGAGTAAAAACCTCCAGCAGGATCATGCATCTGACGTAGAATATAAGAGAATATTTCTCTGGCAGTGGTTTCGTATTCAGCTTTTCCGGTTACCTGAAAGGCTTCTAAATAGACTCGCGCCAATCCTGCTTGGTCGTAAAGCATCTTTTCAAAGTGGGGAACCAGCCACTCTGAATCGGTCGAATAGCGATGAAAACCGAAGCCGATTTGATCATAAATCCCCCCGGAACGCATTGCCTGGAGGGTTTTTTCGACCATCTGTAATAATTTAGGATCTGCCGTTCGATAATATCGCTGGAGAAAAAAACTCAAAACATGCGGGCGGGGGAATTTGGGAGCTTCGCTAAAACCACCCTGGAGGGGATCAAAACTTTGTTGCAGGATAGATTCAGCCTGTTTCAGTTGGGTTGTTGTTAATGTCGCTGATTGTGCTGATCCCGTTTGCCGTTGCAGTAAACTACTGAGAACTGCTTTACCACTCTGCCGCAGTCTGGCGGGATCTTTCTGCCAGACTGCGGTAATCTGGGGTAAAAGTTCCATCAGTCCCGGTCGATTGAAGCGGCGTTCCTTGGCAAAGTACGT
>JASJGT010000269.1:0-3109 GCA_033791405.1 Desulfuromusa sp. | reverse complement strand
CTGACCACCATAGCTGAGCAAATGGGAGTGGAACGAAATAGACTCAGTGTACCGATTACCGTGATTGGTTCCATTGTTATTATTGGTTTTAAGGATAAAAACAGCACTGGTGTGACAATTGAAAAAGCAATCTCAGCCTATCTGGCAAACAACCCTGCGCTTTTCAGCCAGAACGACCGAAAGTGGTTGGCCGAAAAAAAAATTGACCTTCCCTGGTTCGGTGAGCTGCAACTCTCTAATTTTTCCCTGCCGATTTTGGCCGTAATCATCGGCCTGGCCGACGGATTCAATCCCTGTGCTATGTGGGTACTGGTCTATTTGATTTCTCTGCTTATCAGCATCAGAGAAAGAAAAAAGATATGGGTTTTGGTTGGTTCCTTTGTTTTGGCATCCGGCATTCTTTACTTCCTCTTCATGACAGCCTGGCTCAATGTCTTCTTGCTGATCGGCTATATCCGCTCAGTCACCATAGTTATCGGCTTATTTGCCATGGGAGCTGGTATCATGAATATCAGAACGTATATAGTGAGCCATGGTTCACCCAGTTGTGCCATAAGTGATACAGCCTCTCAGCAACGAACCAGAGGGAAGATCAAAAACATTATCCATCAACCCTTGTCAGTTGCAACGTAAGCGGTAATTAAACCCCAGTCGTCAAGTCAGTCAGAATCAAATCTTCAGGTGACAGCCTCGTTGGCAGGAGTTTCTCTATACTTTCTGGCGTTGTTGTCGGCAACTTTTCAAATAAAAAACGAAGGTAAGCATACGGTTCAAGTTCATTTGCCTTGGCTGTTTCTATTAAGCTGTACAGCAGAGCACTGGCTTCCGCACCATCAGGGGTGCCTGAGAATAACCAATTTTTTCTGCCTAAAACAAATGGCCGGATAGCGTTTTCGGCAACATTATTATCGATACCAGCATTCCCATCTTCTACATAACGTTCCAAGCGTGGCCATTGGTTCAGACAATAGTTGACAGCTTTCCCCAAAAGAGTCTTGGGTGGCACACTGTCTTTGCGTTTATCCAGCCAGGATTTAAACTTATTAAGAATTGGTTTAGCCTGCTTCTGGCGCATATCGTACAATTCATCTGGAGTGTATTTGTCATTTTTGGCTATTTTTTCCAGTTTGTAAAGGTTGCGAATCATTGACAGTGCATTATCAGTACTGTGACTCTTCCCCTTAACACTGCCTTTTCTGACATCCATGAATTTGCGCCTGGCATGTGCCCAGCATCCGACATGGAGAACCCCATGGCGGCCATCAAGAAAGTTGTAACCAGCGTAGCCATCGGTTTGGATCACTCCCTGGTAATCGTCAACAAACAGTTTGGCGACATCACCTGATCTGGTTGGGTGATATTGAAACAAAACCACGGGATTATCCGTTTCTCCTCCACGGAAAACCCACATGTATGATTTTGTTGTGGGAGAGCGACCCGGTTCTTTTAAAACCTGAATTGTTGTTTCATCAATATTAAGTAAAGGCCCGCTCCGTATCTCTTTTCCCAGTAAGTCCAGGATAACCTGACAAGAACATGCAGCCTTCATGGCCCAATTGCACATGCTTTGGCGCGGAATATCAATATCAAGGCGGATAAATTGTTTCTCCTGGCGATAAAATGGCAAAGCATCACAGAATTTTGCCACCAGGATGTGAGCAAGAAGACCAGCTGTCGGTAACCCTTTAGGGATGATCTGTGGCGGTACCGGGGCAATCTTTACAGAGGTGTCGTCTTCCAGTCCTTCGCAGTTTTTACAGGCATACTTGGGACGAATATGACGGATCACCCGGATCTTTGCTGGTTCTATATCCAGTTTTTCTGAGACATCTTCACCAATTTTACTGAGTTCGCACCCGCAACCACATATTTTGTCTTCTTCGGGAATATCGTGAACACGGTCAAATCTGGGAAGATTGTCAGGTAACTTCTTTCGTCCTTTTTTCTTTGTACGGGTATGCTCGGGAACTACAATTGTATCTGTTGTGTCATCAACTTCAGGCAGATTCTCCGGCATATCAAACAGAGACAGTTGAGGGAATTTACCTACTGGAAGTTTCTCGGATTTTGGGGCAAAAAGAAGCTGCCTGAGAAGACGCACCTCTTCTTCAAGACGTTCAATTTCCTGCACATTGGAAATGATTATTTGGGTGAGTTCGCCCTTGCTTTCGGGCAGATCCAGTTGGCTATTTTCCATAGCCCGAACTATAGCATAAATGTCAGAAAATTCAACATTTACTGCGTGTTTCCGCCATATTTTTTTGCTTAAATTTCACTATATGAAAGCTGTTTGTGTGCAGAGTTAATATCAAGCCCTGCCAGAAGCCATGACAGCTGTTTACTGTCAATATCTATGACATCCTGTCCGGATTCTGGCCAGGAAAATCGATCTTTCTCAAGCCTTTTATGCCATATACAGAATCCATTGTGATCCCAGAAGAGAATTTTGATTATATCTCTGCGTCGATTACAAAATGCATAGAGATTGCCGGAGAAAATATTGGTATTAAAATTTTCAGCAACCAGTTGACTCAATCCATTGATGGACTTGCGCATGTCGGTACAGCCGATGGCAATATATACTTTACTGCTATTTGGAATAATCATGACCTGAGCACCGATATCGCATCCGCAAGAGCCCTGGTACTGAAATGATTGTCCAGCCCGATCCTGATGCCACCATCAAGAATTACGGTTAACCCGGAAAAATTGTTCGACGGCTCTCCTGGTTTCTGCACTGAAGTACACGCTGGTACCGATACAAAGCTGACTGTAGTTTTTTTTGCCTGCTTCAGTTTCTTTTTCCAATAGCAAAATTGGCTGCTTCTCAGCTTATGCTGCCTGCAGTATTCGTTCTGGAGCAAGCCGCTTTTTTTCCAGGCCTGTATGTGAGCCTGCCATTGGCGCTGCTTAATTTTTGATGCCTCCTTCCTGCTCATTTTGTCTTCCATGATCATTCCTTTTATGGTTGTGATTTTGTTGAAAGGAGATCATGACATATTTGGAGTGGTGCGGAAAGATGGGGTTTAATTGCCGCTTACGTTTATTCTAATGATGGAAAGGTGAAGTTGAGATCTAACAAGCAAATAGCCGAACTGATGGGAAAGAC
>JASJGT010000268.1:0-41407 GCA_033791405.1 Desulfuromusa sp. | reverse complement strand
TGAGGCACGCTTAGGGTGGATTACCAAGCTGAAAAAGGGGAACTTTGTCGGTCGTGATGCCATGCTCAAAGCAAAAGAGGCAGGCCTACCGCGTAAGCTGATTGCCCTGACGGTAACGACTTCTGGGGTTCCGCGTGAAGGGTACCCCGTTCTTTGCAACGGACGTGAAGTTGGTTATGTCACCAGCGGTACTATGTCTCCGAGTTTAAAAAAAGGTATTGCGCTAGCTTTAATAGAAACGGCTATAGCGGACAGTGACCAACCACTGGAAATTGGGATTCGTACACGTCAAATCCCAGTCGAGCGAACCACCTTACCATTTGTAAAATAATATATGCCCTGTGGGCCTTTCTATTGAGGAGGATATAATGAATTTTCCAGAAGAACTCAAATACACCGAAGATCATGAGTGGGTACTGATCGAAGACGATGTTGTTACTATCGGTATCTCCGATTTTGCTCAGGATCAGCTGGGTGATATTGTCTTTGTTGAGCTGCCTGAAGTGGGTGATACTTTGGAAGCAGGAAAGACGTTTGGTGTCGTTGAATCTGTCAAGGCCGTCTCTGATGTTTACGCCCCGGTTAGTGGTGAAGTTGTAGCGGTAAATGAAGAACTTCCCGACGAGCCAGAGGCAGTGAATACTTCTCCTTATGAGGATGGTTGGATGATCAAAATTAAGTTGGGTGATACGACTGATCTGGATAATCTGATGGATGTCTCATCCTATCAGGATTTTGTTGAGAAAGATTAATATAAAAAATTAAACACTTAGCTGTTTAAAGTTAATGTATTAATTGAAAGGATAGTTATGCGTTATCTGCCTCATACTGATGTGGATGTGCAGCAAATGCTCGACCGGATTGGGGTGTCGAGCATTGAAGAACTCTTTTCTGGTATCCCAGAGGATTGTCGGTTGAAAAGAGGTCTTGATTTGCCTGCAGCAATGTCAGAATCTGAATCATTAGCTTTTTTGCGCGGGCTTGCTGAGCGAAATACCAAGACGTCTGATTGGGATTCTTTTCTTGGTGGAGGAGCTTATAATCATTTTATTCCGGCGGTTGTTGATCAACTGGTCAGTCGGAGTGAATTTTATACCGCCTATACTCCCTATCAGCCAGAGATTAGCCAGGGGACTTTGCAAGCTGTCTTTGAGTTTCAAACGATGATCTGTCAACTGACTGGGATGGATGTTGCCAACGCATCAATGTATGACGGGGCTTCTGCCTGTGCTGAAGCAGTTTTGTTGACTATTCGTGCCGGGAAAAAGCGCAACAAAGTTTTGTTGTCGCAAGGGTTACCTCCACAATATCGAGAGACAGTTGCAACCTATTGTCGTTACCTCAATATAGAGCTGCTAGACGTTCCGTTACAATCGGGTGTGACTGATCAAGCTGAACTGCAAAACATGTTGAATGATCAGATCGCTGCGGTGGTTGTTGGTTATCCGAACTATTTTGGGCAGATTGAGGCCCTTGCAGCTATTGCTGAGTTGACCCATGCTTCCGGGGCACGTTTGGTGGCAGCTGTTCCTGAACCACTAGCTTTGGCGTTGTACAAATCACCCGGTGAACTGGATGCAGATATTGTTGTGGGTGAGGGACAGAGCTTCGGTATTCCCCTCTCTTATGGTGGTCCTGGAATCGGTTTCTTTGCTGTACGTAAGAAGGATATGCGGGCTCTCCCTGGCCGGCTGGTAGGTCAAACGGTGGATAAAGATGGTAAGCGAGGTTTTGTTCTTACTTTAGCGACCCGTGAACAACATATCAGACGTGAAAAAGCGACTTCCAATATATGTTCCAATCAGGGGATGTGTGTTTTGATGGTTGCCATCTATCTTGCTCTGCATGGCAAGCAAGGACTACGTCGGTTGGCAGAGGTCAACTATGCAAAGGCGGCATATGCCAAAGAAAAAATTAGTCAACAGGATGGTTTTTCTACGGCATTCCCCGGTGAATCATTCAATGAGTTTGTCATTCTCTGTGACGAGCCGGTTGCTGATTTGAAAAAACGCTTAGAACAACAGGGTGTCTTGGCTGGTATTTCCCTTGGTAGGGATTATTCTGATTTAGAAAATGGCTTGTTGATCTGCGTTACGGAACAGAACAGTCAGGAGCAAATTGATCGACTTGTGATCGCACTGGCGGGAGGTGAATCATGATGAATACAGAAGGTCGTGGTTTAGTTCTGGATGAAAAATTACTCTTTGAGCAATCTCAACCTGAACGCATTGGATACAGTATTGCCAGTTTGGATGTTCCTGCCGTTACTCCTGAGAGTAGTTTGATCCGGGAAGAAATTACTGATTTTCCAGAGCTTTCAGAGGTTGATGTGATACGCCACTATACTCGTTTGTCAACCTGGAACTATGGTGTTGACAGCGGGTTTTATCCCCTTGGCAGCTGTACCATGAAGTACAACCCAAAAGTCAACGAAGTGGCAGCACGTCTGCCAGGCTTCACCGATATCCATCCACAGACTCCAGAGGCGCTTAACCAAGGGGCTCTGGAATTGATGTACAATTTACAGCGTGACCTGGGTGAAATTTCTGGTTTTCCGGCGATCACTTTACAGCCAGCAGCTGGCGCTCAAGGTGAGTTTGCTGGAATGTTGATGATTCGTGCCTGGCATGAGGCTAATGGCCAGGATCGTCATAAGGTCATTATTCCAGATACGGCTCACGGAACCAATCCCGCGTCATCTGCCCTTTGTGGTTATGAAGTGATTACCGTCGCTTCAGATGGTATTCTGAGCAAAGAAGCGATTGCCGCTGTCATGGATGATGACGTTGCTGCATTGATGGTGACTAACCCCAATACTCTCGGCTTGTTTGAAGCGGACATTCGTGAGATCTGTGACCTGGTCCATGAGCGAGGAGGGCTGGTTTATAGCGATGGAGCTAACTTGAATGCGATGATGGGTATCAGCCGACCTGGTGATATCGGTATTGATGTCATGCATTTTAACTTACACAAAACTTTTTCGACTCCACATGGTGGCGGTGGTCCTGGTTCTGGACCGGTTGGTGTTGTTGATAAGTTAATTCCGTTTCTCCCTGTTCCATATGTCGTTAAAGGAGATGATGGTTTTAAACTGGAATATAATTGTCCCCAGTCGATTGGACGGTTGAAATCATTTCATGGCCATTTTGGTATTTTAGTTCGAGCTTATAGTTATATTCTGTCTATGGGTGGAGAAGGGCTGAAGAGAGCGACTGAACTGGCTGTCCTTAATGCAAATTATATTCGTGCCAGACTCGAAGGTGAATATGATTTACCGAATAAGCAACGCTCTCTCCATGAAGTCGTTTTTTCTGAAGAAGGATTACAAAATGGCTGCCATACCCTTGATGTTGCTAAACGGCTGATCGATTATGGTTATCACCCACCGACTATCTATTTTCCCTTAGTTGTCCCTGGTGCCTTGATGATTGAGCCAACCGAGACCGAAAGCAAGCAGACTATAGACGAGTTTTGCGACGCTCTGTTATTAATAGCCGAAGAAGCTAAAACGAATCCAGAGTTGCTGAAGCAGGCACCGGTTCGTGCTAAAGTTAAGCGTTTGGATGAAACCGCTGCGGCACGTCAGCCAATTTTGCGTTGGGAAGGCCAATAAGGCTGGTAGATTCTCATTGTGGATTAAATGCCCGGCTTTGTCGGGCATTTTTTTGTTTAGCGACCGTAAATAAATTGACCACTAATTTGATAGCGAAAATGAGCGCGAATTTTAAGTTCCTCATGTGGATAATATTTAGTCAAAGGGCCAAACGGCGAGCCACGATAAACAGCTTGAATAGCCTCAAAATCGAGAAGGTCTGAACCGCTGGTCTGGATGAGATCAACATCAATCAATTCCCCTTTCTGGTTGACAATGATCAATAATTCTAAGGTTCCTTCAATCCCATTCATTGCCGCCTTGGTTGGATAATTCCAGACGAGTTCCACCTGATCATGAAATCTTCGAAAAAATGAAACGAGCAGATTACTCTGTAAATCAAGCCAGACGGTGTCGCCAATTTCAACATCCTTCCGTTCTTTTATCCGGTTTCTATTTGCCTGGCTTCCACTGGCGATCTGGTCCAGAGTGCTTGAATCAGGACGGAGTTGTTCCATTGAAAGGGTCGGTGGAGGAGCTTCTGGCTGATCTGGTTGGATGATAATCGGGGCTGGTTTTTTTTCTATTTTCTTGAATAATTTATCTTTAGCCGGTGAAGTTGGTTGTTTCTTTGGTATCTGTTGTTGTTTCGGTTCTGTTTTATTTGAGGCTTGTTGTTTCTGTTTTTTTGGTTGGGGAGGTGTTGGTAGTTTGGTTGTTTGATCGCGAACATCGTCTCCTTTAGGGGCTTGTTCTATTTCTACCTTCTGGTCTCTTTCCGCTTTACGGAATGATTCCACTGGAACCTCTGGCTCTGGTGTGACTGGTTGTTGATCTATCTCAAATTCTTGCTTCTTTGTTACTTGTGGTTTTTTTACTGTTATTGGTTTTTCAACCAGGCGGACAATTGTTGGTTGTCGTTGCCATGTTTGCTCTTTGCTCTGCTCTGGCAGATACGTCAGAAACAAAAATATCAGCAAATGTAGACCGAATGACAGCATTAAGCAGAGAATAAGCAGACGGTTGCGACGGCTGGATATTCTTTGTTTGTTAGAAGCGAGCAGATTCATATCCGGAGATTATAACGAGAGTCTTTGGCTACGACTAGCTTGATTAACGTAAAAATGAAAAAGGATTGCCCTTGGTTTTGCCTTTAGGTATAACCATGATGCATTATGAAAAGACCATTTTATACGCCACAGCGTTTTTTCAGAATTTTACAGATAATATTCAATTCACAACATTCCCATGGGTAGAGGAGGTAAGGATGCATCTCGTTGATCAAATCAAAGTAAAGGCTCGTGCCAATTTACAAACTGTTGTTCTGCCGGAGGGATATGACGATCGGATGGTTGAAGCTGCAGCAAGAATTGTCGCTGACAATTTGGCAGAAATTGTCCTTTTGGGCAATCCTGCGATACTCAATGCCAAGGCAGTCGAGTTAGGGGTAACTCTGGAAGGGGTTACCATCGTCGAGCCAAAGTCCTCTGCTCTTCTCGATGACTATGCCGCGGAACTCGTCGAATTGCGCAAGAAAAAAGGGTTGAGCCACGAGGATGCAATCGAACTACTGACCGCTGAAGACAATCTTTATTTTGCTGCTATGATGGTGCGTAAGGAAGCTGCTGGTGGGGCTGTTGCTGGAGCAGCAAATACGACTGGTGATGTGTTGAAGGCCGCTTTGCAGGTTGTCGGGACAGCTCCAGGGATGAATACCGTATCCTCCGTCTTTCTGATGGTGACAAAAACTCCTGAATTTGGCGAGAATGGAACACTCTGTTTTGCCGATTGCGCTGTTAATCCGAACCCTGATGCTCAGGCCTTGGCAGAAATAGCAGTGAGTACGGCTGCTAGTTGTAAGAGCTTTCTCGGAGTTGATGCCCGGGTGGCAATGCTCAGCTTTTCCACTAAAGGAAGTGCTCAGCATAGTGATTGCGACAAGGTTTTTGAGGCTCTGGCGATTGCCAGAAAATTGGCTCCAAATCTGGCGATTGATGGTGAACTGCAGGCCGATGCCGCCTTGGTCCCCAAGGTTGGAGATAAAAAAGCTCCGGGGTCCAATGTTGCTGGTCAAGCCAATACGCTGGTTTTTCCAGACCTTGATTCTGGAAATATCGGTTATAAATTGGTAGAACGTCTTGCCGGAGCCGAAGCTGTTGGGCCGATCATTCAAGGGTTGGCAAAACCGGTCAATGATTTGTCCCGTGGTTGCTCTGTCGATGATATCATCAGTGTTTCTGCGATTACTGCGGTTCAGGCTCAAGGGTGATTTCTGAAAAGAAGACTTTTCTCTCGAATGATTAATAGTAAATTTTTATGATACAACTTTACAACGTCACTAAAAAATACGGTGGAGATTCTGCTGCGGTAAAAGATTTGACTCTGCAGATTGGCAAGGGTGAATTTCTTTATCTTACCGGTGCTTCTGGAGCAGGAAAAACAACTTTGTTGCGGATGTTGTACGCGGCAGAAAAACCGACTCGGGGACAAATTCTAATTGATCGTCAGAATGTTTCTCGTATTCATAGTCGCCACATACCTTATTTGCGGCGTAAAATTGGAGTCGTTTTTCAGGATTTCAAGTTATTACAGAGCCGGACAGTTTATGAAAATGTCGCCTTCGCTTTGGAGGCACAAGGCAAGAAGCGTTATGAAGTGAGTAAGAAAGTCTATCAGGCGATAAAGGAAGTAGGGCTTGAACATCGTCTACAACGAAAACCGCTAGAACTTTCGGGGGGGGAGCAGCAACGGATTGCTATTGCCCGTGCTCTGGTTGTAGATCCTCTGATCTTGCTGGCAGATGAGCCGAGCGGTAATCTGGATCAGGAAGTAACTTTTGAGATTATGAATCTTTTTAAGCGGGCAAATGCTCGGGGAACGACAGTTCTTCTGGCAACCCATGATCATAGTTTGAACCAACGTTTTCCACGCCGGGTATTAACCCTGGATCAGGGAAAGTTAGTTGGCGATCAACAACCGCCGCAAATATAATTATCTACACAGTAAGCTTGCTACACATTAAGATAGTTGGACTGGAGGCACCAAAGGTGCTGGATAAAATTCGCTACTTTATACTACGTGCCCTGCGGAATATGCGTCAGTGGCCGTTGCTTTGTACTGCATCGATTCTGACAATGGCGATTGCTCTGGCAACTGTCGCTACATTTTTTTTGGTTGTTGTTAACATTGAGCAACTGGCATTACGCTGGACCAAAGAAATTCAAGTTGTTGCCTATCTGGAAAAAAGTCCCAGCCAACAGAATGTTGCGACCCTTACCAAAAAAATCAAAGAAATTTCTGGAGTTGAGTCAGTCAAATATGTGTCTCAAACTGAAGCTATGCAACGTTTCAAGAAACATTTAGGGGCAGACGCCAGCTTATTAGAAGGGGTGAGTCGTGATTTGCTTCCTGCCTCCTTTGAGTTGGGATTGCTTTCTGAGTTCCGCAACCAACAGGGGATTAACACCGTCATTGAACAGTTAGAAAATCAACTTGACATTGATGACCTCCGTTATGGTCAAAAGTGGTTGGAACGTTTCAATAACTTTGCTCATATGTTACGCATTGTCAGTATCATCTTGGGTGGTTTCTTATTATTTGCTGCTTTATTCATTGTTTCGAATACTATTAAACTCACACTATATGCACGTCGCGATGAACTTGAAATTATGGCACTGGTTGGTGCAACGATGCGTTTTATAAAAATCCCATTTCTCCTCGAAGGAGCTATCCAGGGTTTGTTGGGGGGGGTAATCTCATTGGCTTTTCTGGCACTCTCTTTTGTTTTTATTCTTTCGCGCATTCTTGAATCTTTCTGGTTGACCCCAGCCGGGTTCGATCTTCTTTTTCTGACACTGAATCAACAAATTATTCTTGTCCTCTCTGGAGTTTTTCTTGGAATTCTGGGGAGCCTCTCGTCACTGCGACGTTTTGTCCGCATTTAAGATGATGATCAGAATTGTATCTCTTGTCATTTGCGGACTGTTGCTATTTTCGTTATATGACCCATGTTTTGCGGATTTGACCAGTAATCGCTCACAGTTAGAAAAAATTAAAGCTAGAATTGACAGGGCTGAAACTGCTCTACAGAACAAACAACGCTCTGAACTCAACCTGAGTCGGGAACTGGCGTTGATAAAAAAAACGCTTGAGCAGATCAATCGACGGGTTGCTGAGTTGAAAAAAACTCTTAAAACGTTACGCGGAAAGATTGATCAACAGCAGAAAAATGTTATTGAGAGCCGACGTGGGGTGAAAAAGGTTGGTGCACGTTTGGAAAAACGCCTTGTTGCCCTTTATAAAGAGGGGGAAACTGGGCCACTTAAGATACTTTTTTCAGCAGATTCTCCAACGGAAATGGTTCAACAATATCATTATTTAACTAAAGTCCTTCAGTATGATAAAGAATTATTGGAGGAATACCAACAAGCCATCCAAGTGCAGAAACAACAGTTACTCACATTGGAATCTCTTGAAGAGCAAAAATCCAAGTTACTTGCAACAGAACAACAACAACAATTGATTTCTGATAAAGGTCAAAGGTTGCAAGGGCGCCTTTTGAAACAGGCTCGGACTGATAAAAAGAAACTCTCTCAAGAACTTGTTCAACTAAAAGAAAATGCTTCCAGGCTTAAAGCTTTAATCAACAAGCTGGAACGAGAGACGGTTCCCGTAATTGGGCCGGTTGCTGGTGATTTTGCTGTGGGCCGAGGAAAGCTTGGCTGGCCGGTGAATGGACGGGTGGTTATTGGCTTTGGTCAGCAGAAAGATGTTAAACTGGGTACCTATTATGAAAGTAATGGGATTGAAATAGCGACTCCACCAGGCAATCCAATTCGCGCAGTTGCTGCCGGAAAAATTGTCTATGCCGATTATTTCAAAGGTTATGGAAACCTGTTTATTCTCAGCCATCCCGGTGGTTACCACACCCTTTATGCACAGACTGATCGCATGCAGAAAAAGTTAGGCAGTCAGGTCTCTGCTGGAGATTTGCTCGGATATAGTGGTTTGGCCGGGCGCGATAGTATTTATTTTGAGATTCGTTCAAATGGTTCTCCCGTTAATCCACTATCCTGGTTGAAACGGTTCTAAACTGTTTATTAAGTCTCTTGTTCTTTTTGCAAGAAGATCAAGCTTGAGAGGTTTTTATGTTTAAAATAAAACGATTGATTTTAGGTGGTATCACCTTACTGGTTTTGTGTTTTGCCATGACTGTCTTCAGTGGGAATCTCTTTGCCAGTGAAGAAGATGACTATATGAATCTTGAGATATTTACTGATGTTCTTTCCTTGATCCGTAGCAGCTATGTAGAAGATGTTGATATGGATGAGCTGGTTTATGGGGCGATTCGTGGCATGCTGAACACCTTGGATCCTCATAGTAGTTTTTTGACGCCAGAAATGTACAAAGAGATGCAAGCTGATACCCATGGTGAATTCGGTGGTTTGGGAATTGAAATTACCATAAAAGATGGTGAGTTGATTATTGTTTCGCCGATTGAAGATACTCCCGCTTATGCCGTAGGGGTGAAAGCGGGGGATCAAATTGTGAAGATTGATGGCAAGCCAACCCGTGATATTGATTTTATGGAAGCGGTGCGGATGCTTCGAGGTCCCAAAGGAGAGGCGATTACGATCAGCATCCATCGTTCTGATGAGGATAAATTACGGGAGTTCACTATTATTCGCGATATTATCCAAGTTCAGAGTGTAAAAAGTAATTTCCTTCAAGGCCATTTTGGTTATGTTCGAGTTTCACAATTTCAGGATCGAACCGGAAGTGATCTTAAAGAGCATCTGCGGTCGTTGCGCAACGATAATGGTGATCAATTGCGCGGTATGATTCTTGATTTACGTAATAATCCGGGTGGATTATTGGATCAAGCTGTTGCTGTGTCTGATCTTTTTCTAAGCGAAGGACTGATTGTTTATACGGAAGGGCGTGAGGCTGAGGCTCAATTGACATTCTCAGCTCAACCTGCCGGGACTGAACCAGATTATCCCCTTATTGTCATGATAAATGGTGGTAGTGCCAGCGCAGCTGAAATAGTTGCTGGTGCGCTTCAGGACCATAATCGTGCTATTATTCTTGGCGAACAGAGTTTTGGTAAAGGGTCGGTGCAGACAGTTATTCCTCTGGATGATCTCTCCGGATTGCGCTTAACAACCGCGCGTTACTTTACCCCGTCTGGCCGATCAATTCAGGCTCGTGGTATTCATCCGGATATCGTTGTTCCTCCGTTAATATCTGTGGCTCAGGAAAAGACTGGGACGTTGTTACGTGAGCAAGATCTGGCGAATCATTTTCAATCTCTTGTGGAGAAACCGACCGTTGTGGAGCCAGAGGAATCACAGGGGTTGACCCGAGAAGAAAAAGGGGATAATCAACTGTTACGTGCACTTGATTTGCTCAAGGCGATCAACCTGTTTAAGGGTGAAAAACAAGCAGCTTGAACTTGAATACTGTTATGAATAACGATAATTGACCATACGGTTGAAAGATATACATAAAGATGACAACTAAAAAAAAGAAACCGATTAAAAAAGTAAAACGTAAAACGACAAAAAGTAAATCTGCAAAAAAACGATATTTAAGCCAAAACATGCGGATTCTTCTGGCAACTGCTTTCTTACTGGCATTTGTGGTGATATGCTTGGTTGCGTTGGTGAATCTACGGACAAGTTTACTGCCTGAAAGCGTTTCAGTGCAAAGTGATGAATATTTGGTTTATGAAGAGCCGGCAGACGAAATCCATAAGCAAAAAATATTTGATTATACCGATATTCGTGAGCTAATTGAAAATCAACTGATCAATGGCCCGCATTCTATGGGTTGGCGTAGACTTCCAGATCAAAAAAATATTCAGGTGCGAAAGATTTTTGGCGATTTTCCATCAGCACCATTTCTGGCTGAACTGGTCACCCATATCGAGCATACTGATAGCCCCGCACAACTTAAAGTCAGTCGAAAAAATGGGATTATACATCTTTTCTGGCAAGATGACTTGCGTTTGGAACTCCGCTATCAAATCCCCACAACGGTAAAAACTCAGCAGGGTAAAATCGCTGTTATCATGGATGATATGGGGGTTTCACTCAGCACCCTGCATAAACTACTTCAATTGGATATCATCATTACTCCATCAATTTTACCCAGTACCGGCAAGGCGTTGTCATCAGCTTCACTGTTACAAGAGAAGGGGCGTGAGTATATGATTCATCTGCCTATGCAACCGCGTAGTTATCCCCGTACAAGTCCGGGGGCAAACGCATTGTTGCTGGGGCAGTCTGAAGCTGAAACACGTCAGTTGGTTCAATCCTATATGGCTGCGGTACCAGGTGCTGTAGGAGGTAATAATCATATGGGGTCACGCTATACCGAAGAGTCGGAAGGGATGCGGATCGTGTTAAATGAGTTAAAAGAACATGATCTCTTCTTTATCGATAGCCGTACTATTGGGAGTTCAGTTGCCTTTTCTGAGGCACGTAAGATGGGGCTTAAAACAGCAACAAGGAATATTTTTCTGGATAATCAGGACGATATTCCATATATCCGCCGGCAGATTCGTAAGATGGTTAATCTCGCTGGTAAAAATAAGGAAGTTATCGCAATTTGCCATCCTCATGCTGCAACACTGGAGGCCTTCCGCTTGGAACAGGGTTGGCTGAAACAGCAGTCAGTTGATTTTGTTTCTGCTTCAAAATTGGTACATACTTATTGACTGCGTGTGGTTATTCGATCTCTGAATCCAGCTTCTGATCAATCTGAATCCTGTTGAAGATGGTTTTCCATTCCAGATAGTTGTGGTGTCTCAGAAGATCAAGGGGATTTGTATCGGCCTGTCGAACCAATAATTGCTGGAATCCTTCCGTTTTCCCATTTGTGGCATTATCAAATAGTTGTAGCAGGCTGACTTTCCCTTTGCGCTGAAAACGTCCCCGTTTCTTTAATAAAATGGTTCGTCCGGAAATTTTTTCCCCTTGTCGATCTAGCCGAAAGAGGTCTATTTGAGCTTGCTCACTGTTAACCTGGGACTTTTGCAACAGCAAAACAGTTTTATCTGTTGACCCGACCAGGATCTCCTGCAACAGTTTCCGGTGGTCTTTACCTTTTAGCTCTGGGTAGCAATCTTGTAATATAAGTTCTAAAAAACAATCTTCTTCAATAAATCCGCTGAAACTGCCCGTTTCATTTTCCAGAAAATAGGCATTGGACCAGATTTCATCTTCAGGGATAGGGTCATGGCAACAGAGACAAGTCTTTTGCAGATTGTTAACCCGTGATTTGTATTCCTGAAGGTTGTGTTCTTTCTGATCAAAAAGGTTATTGGCAACTTCACTGAGCCTGACGGGACCGTATTCCAGATAGTCGAGGTAAACTTGGCGCGCCAAGTGGGTTAACTGGACATGGACATCGGTATTGCGTCCGTGGGTGATGACGGGATAGATTTTCCCTTCTGGATTGGTACTCAATGATTCCACTTTGGGACTTTTGGCGATAAACCCTTCAAAACAACGATACCCACGATTGATGGCATAGGCCTTCAGAAGCTGGTATGAATTGCGAAACGGACCGTCGAAATGGATGCGGGTATCAATCAGGCAGGGAAGCAGTTTTAATGCAGTTTTCGAACGTTTTTGCTGTACAAGGAAATCAGCCAGATTGCGACAGTTTTCAAGGGAAGGGGCATCTTTTATCGGGACAATAATACGATCTGCGGCATAAAGTGCGTTGCGGGTATAGATATCGAGTGTTGGACTTGTATCGATGATGACCAGCCCCTCAAGCGGTGAGTGAGCGATGATCTGAGCGAGTTGCTTTTCATCTTTTACCTGATGCTGGTATTCAAATAGTTTGCTACTTGATTGAATATAATTGACCCCATACTGCCCGTCAGAAAGAAGGTCTGCAGGGTTACTTCCAGTAAAGAGTTGGCCGACATGCTGCGGATTGACCGTTTTGCTCAAGCAGAACATTTGATCAACGGTAAAATGATTATCAAAACTGAAAAGAGTGATTGGAAGATCCTCGGCTAAACCCTTTAAGTAGATGGCTAAATTCGTTGCTAAGGTTGTTTTTCCAACACCACCCTTTTCGCTGGCAATGGTTATAATGTAAGAACGTGCCATTAATACCTCAATTGAAAATATTGAAAAAATTTAACTATTTATAGTGGATTCTTTTAATGCTGTCAATCTCGATTGAGGCTAACCAGCTCATGACTTTTTGTGAAATCATCAGTTATAATACCCACTCAATTTTTCATGGGGGATGAGGTTTTTATCGATAATGGATATATCTGCTGCTATTTCAGTTTCAACCTTAGTTCAGTTATTGCAAGAGCTGGTTGAGGATAACTTTGTAGAAGTATTGGTCCAGGGCGAATTGAGCAATGTTTCACAGCCCCCGTCCGGTCATTATTACTTCACGTTGAAAGATAAAAAGTCTCAGATCAAGTGCGCTATGTTCCGTAGTTATGTCAGGGCGCTCCGTTTTAAACCCACTGATGGATTGGCGGTTATTTGCCGCGGGCGGGTTTCTATCTATCCACAACGGGGTGATTTGCAGCTGATCGTCGATGGAATTGAACCGGAAGGTGTTGGCGCCCTACAGTTAGCCTATGATCAGTTGAAGGATAAGTTGGAGAAAGAGGGGTTGTTTGCTGAAGAGTTGAAAAAAGTACTTCCTCCCTTTCCTCAAGCAATTGGTATTGTAACTTCTGCCTCCGGGGCGGCCATCCAGGATATTCTGAATGTGTTGCAACGACGTTCTGCCGGTTTACAGGTTCTGTTGCATTCAGTTCGGGTGCAGGGTGAAGGGGCTGCCGAGGAAATCGCAGCCGCAATCGTTGTTTTGAATAAAGAATCTGAGCTTGATGTTCTTATTGTCGGGCGGGGTGGAGGATCACGTGAAGACCTGTGGTCATTCAACGAAGAAATTGTTGCCAGAGCGATTGCTGCATCAAAAATCCCAATTATCTCAGCTGTTGGACATGAAACAGATTTTTCTATCTCGGACCTTGTTGCTGATCTCCGTGCTCCGACACCGAGTGCCGCTGCAGAACTGGTTGTTCAAAATAGACTCGAGCTGGAACGACATCTGGATCAGTTGACTCTGCGTCTTGCTGCCCAGATCCGTTCTCGTCTGTCCCTATTTAACAGCTATCTCTATGGGCTGGAAAAGAGATTGAAAGCTCCGGCTGAATTGGTGCAAATACAACAACTACGCTTGCAGCAGCTACAGTTACGATTAGAACAGGTGACGATTGGAATCATTGAGCAGAAAAAACATCAACTGGCACTGTTGGCAGGCCAATTACAATCATTGTCTCCGCTGGCTGTTTTATCTCGAGGTTACGCGATTGTTAAAATGATCGAGACCGGTGCGGTGGTTCATACTTCAGAACAATTAAAAACTGGAGATCAGCTGCAAATAGAACTAGCTGCAGGGCAGGTGGCCGCAACTGTAGTAGAAATCGACAAAAAAGGTATGAAATAGCGGTTTAAGCACTTGACGGAGTGCTCGAGTGCTGTCGATAATCAATAAAATTTATAGCAGCTCTGAAATGGATTTCATTATGGCAACAAAAATAAATTTTGAAGCTTCACTGAAAAAGCTAGAAGAGGCAGTTGAACAGTTGGAATCAGGTGATCTTACATTGGATCAAGCATTAAAAGTTTTTTCTGGTGGAGTCAAGCAGGCAGAAACCTGTCGCAAGTCTTTGGTTAAAGTTGAATTGCAGGTGGAGCAACTTCTTCAGCAAGATGATGGAACTTTGCAGCGGGAGCCTTTTGCTGATGAATGATGGCTGGCTGTTGCAACATTACCTGAAAGAGCGTATTAGACTGATTGATTCAGCTTTAGATCGTTATCTCCCTGGGATTGAAAGACTTCCTGCCAGTTTACATGAGGCGATGCGTTATTCTGTTTTTGCTGGTGGAAAACGGATACGGCCGATTTTAATGTTGGCGGCGTGTGAAGCTGTTGGTGGTGAGATAAAAAAAGTGTTGCCAGCGGCCTGTGCGATTGAAATGATTCATAGTTATTCTTTAATTCATGACGATCTTCCGGCGATGGACGATGATGATTTCCGGCGTGGGAATCCAGCCAACCACAAGGTTTATGGTGAAGCTACGGCTATTTTAGCGGGTGATGGGTTATTGACTGAGGCTTTTATTCTTCTCTCCAATAAAGATTTTTGCGGGGACCTTCCTTTTGATCACTACCGCGAAGTGATTAATATCCTAGCAAAAAGTGCTGGATCACATGGTATGGTCGGTGGACAGATAGCCGATATGGAGGCAGAAAACAAGCCTGTTGATCTGCCTACTTTGGAATATATCCATACCCACAAAACCGGGGCTTTAATTTTGGCTGCAGTTGAAATTGGTGCGCTGCTGGGCGGAGCTTCTGATGAACAGCGTCGGGCACTCTGTCGTTACGGTGAAGCTGTCGGGCTCGCATTTCAGGTTGCCGATGATATCCTTGATATTGTGGCTGATCAGTCTCAATTAGGTAAGGATGTTGGTAGTGATCAGCAACGTGGAAAGGCAACCTATCCTGCATTGCTTGGTCTATCCGGAGCCCGAGAGCGTGCCGATGAATTACGAGGGCTGGCTTCGTCTGCACTGGATTCGTTTGGTGAATCGGCACATCCACTGCGCGAGATAGCTAATTATACTGTCGATCGTTCTTGTTAGGGGTTCACCTGATCTGTAATAAATATTCAACGCGAGGAAGATGAATGAAAACACTTCTTTCACAAATAAATTCACCAGATGAGCTGAAGAAGCTCGATAAAAATCAGCTTTTACAGATAGCAGAAGAATTACGCGAGCAGATTGTCGCAACAGTTGCCAATAACGGTGGACATTTAGGCAGCTCTCTCGGGGTTGTCGAACTGACAATTGCCTTGCATCGGGTTTTCGATTCTCCGAATGATCATATTATCTGGGATGTTGGACATCAAGCTTATGCACACAAGTTATTGACTGGTCGTCAGAAACAATTCCGTAGCTTGCGTCAGTTAGATGGCCTGAGTGGGTTTCCAAAGCGGAAAGAGAGTGAGCATGACTGCTTTGGAGTTGGCCATTCCAGTACCTCTATCTCTGCAGCATTGGGTATGGCGGCTGGAAGGGATATCTGTGGTGAAAACGATAAAGTTATTGCCGTCATCGGAGATGGTTCACTGACTGCCGGGATGGCATTTGAAGGCTTAAACCATGCTGGACACCTGAAACAAAAACTGGTCGTTATTTTGAACGATAATGAAATGTCGATATCTCCCAACGTCGGAGCGCTTTCCTCTTTTCTGAGTCGTAAAATGACTTCAGAAACCTTTATCCGTTTTAAAAAAGAGACAGAACATCTGCTCGGTTACGTTCCCGGAATTGGTCGTGATCTGGTAAACCTGGCCAAACGGGCTGAAGAGTCATTGAAGAGTTTTATGACGCCGGGGATGTTGTTTGAGGGCTTCGGTTTTGATTATTTTGGTCCTATTGATGGACATAATATTGATGAACTGACAGAAACACTCCACAATGTTGCTCAAATCAAAGGGCCGGTGTTGTTACATGTTCTGACTAAAAAGGGTAAAGGATATGCTCCGGCAGAAAACAATCCACCTAAATTTCATGGAGTCGGGCCATTCACTCCTGAAACGGGAGAGCTCAAAGGGGCTAAGCCGGGTGGTGCTGTTTCATACACCAAAGTGTTTGGCGATACCCTGACTGATCTTGGGCGTGAGGATAATCGGGTTGTTGCCATCACTGCTGCTATGGCAGAAGGGACCGGGCTGATAAAATTCTCAGAAAATTTCCCCGAACGTTTCTTTGATGTAGGTATTGCTGAACAACATGCGGTGACTTTTGCTGCAGGATTAGCTTGTCGCGGTTTGCGACCGGTTGTAACTATTTATTCCACTTTCATGCAACGTGCGTATGATCAGCTTGTTCATGATGTTTGTTTGCAAAATCTTCCAGTCACGGTTGCTTTGGATCGATGTGGGCTGGTCGGAGCGGATGGACCAACACATCATGGTGTGTTTGATCTTTCTTTTTTACGCCATGTCCCCAATCTGACTTTTGCTGTGCCAAGAAATGAAGTTGAGCTGCAGCGACTTATGAAAGCTGCAAGTTTAAGTGCTGGTCCTTTTGCTTACCGTTATCCTCGTGGTAATGGTGTCGGGTTGTCTCTACCAGATCAAATTGAACCACTAGAAATTGGGCGAGGCGAATTACTTCGTGAGGGGTGTGATGGTTTGATTATTGCGGTTGGTGAGATGGTCAATCATGCCTTATCCGCAGCAACTCAACTGACGAAACATGGAATTGATCTATCAGTTATAGATGCCCGTTTTATTAAACCTCTCGATAGTGACTTGATTATAGCCCATGCAGAAAATGCCCCTTTTGTTATGACTGCCGAAGAGAACTCTCTACAGGGTGGATTTGGGGCTGCAGTTCTAGAACTTTTGAGTGATGTTGGCTTGACGACACCGGTTGTACGTATTGGTATCCCGGATCAGTTTGTTGGCCAGGGAACACAGGCGGAATTGCGTGCACAATTAGGGCTGGACGCAGATGGAATCATAAAAAAAGTAAAAGAGGTTATGCAATACCATAATAAAACGGCGACTGCGGGTTGAATCGGTTATCCATTTCAACTGTTGATGAAAATTGTAGATAGGTGTTTAACCGGATGAGGATAAAATAGTGCGAAATTTCAGGATTTGTATTGGTTCAAATAACGGAGAAACTATTGCACGTACACATATGGGTGATACGGATTATTTCTACCTTTACGATTTTGTTGATGGTGCTGAGTGTTCATTTGTGGAACGCCGGAAAAATGTTGCCCAGGAGATGGATCATGCTCAATCTGACAAGATGAAGGCGATTATTTCGTTGATTGATGATGCAGAAATCTTTGTTGCTCAACAAAAAAGCCCAAACTTTATCAAAATAGCCAAACAAACAAGATTTCAGCCGGTGGTGGTAAAAGTAGAATCTATTCAAGATATATTGACTTTGCTTCAGGGCGAATTCGAGAATATCTATCCCTATGTGGAACGCCGGAAAAATGGTGAAACTTTTGAAACTATTCCAGAATTAGCTCCTAGTAGCTGATAAGGGGTTTAGACTATGGCACGTAAAATTTTTATTGCCGCAACCGGAATGAACAGCGGTAAGACAACAACAAGTATCTCCTTGATGCATATGGCACTGAAAAAGTACGATAGAGTCGGTTTTATCAAGCCTATCGGACCAAAACCAATAGAATATCAAGGTGTTATAGCTGACAAGGATGCCGTAGTGATGGCGCGCTGTTTTGATCTGGTAGCAGATCTGCCTTTGATGTCTCCGTTTGTTTTGCAACCAGGGGATACTCGGCGAATCATGGATGGTAATTTGAAAAGAGATGAAATTTCTCGACAGATGTTTGATGCTATAGCTGAACTGGATGCCAAGAATGATTTTTTGATTATTGAAGGAGCAGGACACACAGGCGTTGGTACCCTCTTTGGTTGTAATAATGCCAGAATAGCAAGAGAAACAGGTGCCGCTGTCCTCATGGTGACGGGGGGCGGTCTGGGTAATGTTGTCGATTCTGCGCAAATGAATCTTGCGCTGTTTCAAAAGGAACAGGCCACAGTCAAGGCAATACTGGTCAACAAAATTATTCCAGAAAAGCGTGAACAGACTCTCAAATACCTGGATATGGCTTTTGCCGATGAAGGGATCCAGGTTGTCGGCGGATTTAATTATCAGCCGATTTTGGCAAACCCAACCCTGCGTCGTATTGCCAGTGTTCTCGATATCAAACTGCATGCATCTGAGGATCAGGGGCAGAGGATTATTCACAATGTTCAGATTGGTGCAGCTTCAGCCCAGCGAGTTGTGGAGCTGTTGCAAGAATCTACTTTGCTCATTGTGAACAGTAGTCGAGACGAACTGCTGGTGACGATTTCAAACCTTTATCAGTTGGAAGAGTATCGTGACAAGGTAGCCGGTATTATTATTCCAGGAATAGGGGAAATCAGTCATATTACACAGAAAATAATTGATAGCAGTGAAATTCCATATATGCGTGCCGGGCGTACTTCTTCTGCAGTATTTGAAATAATAAAGGATGATGTTTCAAAATTGACGGCAGAAGATACCCACAAAATTAAAATGATTACTGATCTTGCAGAAAAAAGATTTGATTTTAATACCATTGATAAATTGCTCGATTAATTTTTAATCTGCTGATGTAATTTAGATTGTTCTGGAGAAAACTATGCTGATTCGTGTTCGATATCTGGATGGTCGTATTGAGTTAGTCCCTTCGAGAAGACTTGAAGAGTTGATAATCATGAGTGAAATTGAGCAATTTGAGCGATCAGCTGGTTGGGTTAATGTTGGAAAAGATCCTATAAGAAGTACCCTGCGCGGTCACTATAGTGGACCTGAGCGGAGGAAGTGACGTTAGCGATTTACTTATTAATCATTAAAGATTGATTTCAGTGAATTAACTTATTGATATGATAGCGTTTTTATTACTTTGTTCTTTATCTCTGTGCTACCTGATGGTATGATCAGTGAAATAGAAGGAGGTCGTGGATGAAGGAAGTTTCTGTTTTTTATCAGGATGGTATGATGGGTATAGTCGATACCAAGAAATTGCATGGATTAATTGAAAGAGACCTGATTGTTAAATTTCAACGATCTGACGGTTGGGTTTATCCCGGCATAGATCCAATCAGAAGTTTAGCCGGTTCAGCTTATCAGGGCTCGGAGCGCCGTTTCGTATAATAGTTAACTGCATAAATTTGTATATTAATCGACAGAAAAGGCTCAACTTAAAAAGGTTGGGCCTTTTGCTTTGTTATGGATGGAAATTTGTCAAATAGTTACGATAGGATTCTAAAATTTTAAGTGTTCTAAGTCTTTGATCTTGTCCAATCCTGAGGAGTATTTTCTGTCCGGATGAAAGATTTTCCAACACTGGATTCGCATAGGTGTAAAGAACGGCGGGTTGAGCAAGTTGCAGTGGATCTGCCGGGTTTGGCGTTTCTAGAAGATGATCAATGACATAGACCAGTCGGTCGTTAAAATAGGCATTTTTATATCCTAATTGTTCGTAAGCAGTTTGGAATAACGGATAAAAATGTGTATAAATTTTGATTGCCAGATCTTGATCAATCGATTCCATCAAGGTCAAATATGGGTTGTAGCGTTTGTAATTTCTACTGCTGGTTTGAGGTGCTTCTGTTGTCCCAGCGATCAGAAATTTTCCTCCAGGCGCTTTTATCGGTAAATGGGCTCTTGCCAAACGCTTTTCAGGTAGGTTGTCAATCGTTGCGACAAACTTTTGGATGAAGTTTTCAGTGTATAGTAACTGATAGATCTTTTTTACAGAAAGTAAGCTCTTCAAAGCATCTTGAATACTTTGGTCACTTTCCTGTACGGACGGTAAGGTCTCCGGAAGTAGCAGATCTTTTGCCTCAGTTTTTAAGTCACCCTGTTCAGGCGGCAAGGCAGGTTGTTCCGTAATAGCTTTAGGAACCGGATAGTGAACAATCGGTTTTTTAATTGGTTCAGGTGTTAGAGTCGGTTGAATGTCCTGAATTATGTGTTCAGAATCCGGTTTGTTCTGTAGGTAGAAGGAGAGTCCAAGGGCACAGAGCAGCGCTATTAATATAAAAATGATCAGGTTCGTTTTATTCATCGATCCTTCTCCTGTATTGTTGTGAATCCTCATTATGACTATTTTATTTCATCATTTCCAGTAGTTATTTGATCTATTATGATTATTATATTTTCTCCTTGCTGGCCATATGAATTTTATTCAAACAGAAATCGCTAAAAGAAAAACTACGGGTGATGAATCGCGCCGGTTATTTCATGGTCGGGGACATTGTTTTCCTGGTTATGAAGATCTTGTGATTGACTGGTTTAAGCCCGTTGCTTTTGTTACGCTGTATCAACAGCGGGATGATTTTTGGCTTGTCCAGCTTGTGTCGCTGTTGCAATCTCAACTTGTGGATGTCGGTGCAATAATTTTACAGGAACGATATTTACCCGGTTCTCCAAGCCGTATTTTGTTGGGTGAATTACCTGCAGAGATCAATGCTGTAGAAGCTGGATTGCATTATCGGCTCCGTTTAAACGGAGCACAGAATATCGGCTTTTTCCTTGATATGGCACAGGGTAGGGCGTTGGTCAGGGCAATAGGAGAGGGGAGAAAGGTTCTCAACTTATTTTCTTATACCTGTAGCTTTTCAGTTGCGGCAGTATCTGCCGGAGCAACCCAGGTTGTTAACTTGGATATGAACCGTGGTGCCTTGGAATTGGGAAAACTAAACCATCGCATCAATGGATTAGATCTACGCAAGGCTAGCTTTTTGCCAATTGAGCTGTTTCGCAGCTTTAGTCGGTTGCGAAAGTTGGGAACATTTGATTTGATTGTATGTGATCCACCAACAGAGCAGGGGAAAAATTTTCTGGCACAGCGGGACTGGCCAAAATTGATTCGTAAATTGCCTTCATTGATGAGTCCTGGTGGTGAGCTTCTGGTTTGTTTGAGTAGCCCTTATTTATCACCGGACGAGATACGGCAGCTTTTTGCTGATTTATGCCCTCAGGCAAAGTTGCTGCAAATTATTAACTCCGGTGACGATTTTCCTGAGGTAGATCGGCCTAAAGGTATGAACCTGCTGCATTATCAAATTGATTAAATGGAATCTGATTATTTGAATATTTCCAAGTTCTGGATTGTTTCAGGAAATTATAAACAATATGACTATTGATTTTTTTATACTCGCGCTATACTGATCGCTACTATAAGCAATGTTGTGTTGAAAGGAGGCTGTGAAATGCCGGTAGTTACTGTTCGTGCCCTTGAAGGAATCAGTGTTGAAAAAAAAGAAGAACTGATGGACCGCATCACTGTTGTTATGAAAGAGGTTCTGGGTAAAAACCCTGAGGCGACTCATGTTATTATCGAAGAGGTTGCTGCGGAAAACTGGGGTATTCGAGGAAAAACTGTTGCAACGATCCGTTCTGGGAAATAAAATTACTTAAAAGCAAAAAAAATGGTCGTCTATTAGACGACCATTTTTTTTGCACAATGAAGAATTAATTACAAGTGATTGCATCACCAAAGATTGAGGCGACTATTCGAACCGCTTCTGGTGAAGTGACCTGATAAAAGACCTCTACCCCTTCCCGACGGCCAGTAATGATTCTTTTATTTTTAAGGAGTGCCAGATGTTGGGACACTGTCGCTTGCGGAAGAGCAAGACATTCCCATATTTTTTTTACATTGCAGGACTCTGACATTAGTCCCGCAACTATCTTTAAACGAATTGGGTGTCCAAGAACCTTTAAAATTTCTGATTCTCGATCATAATCTTGATCGGAATCAAAAGGGAGGCTTTCAGTTGCAGTAGTCATGTTGGACTCCTTATTATATTTTGTATATATGGATATTAATGGTAATAATCATTTTCGTCAAGAAATGATTACCGGTATTTATTAGGATTTTATGCGAAAAAAAAATGCAATACTTCTTTTGTTGCTTCTACTTTCCTTGTCGGGGCATTCATTTTCTCAGGAGCTGCCTGCGGCAGATCACCCAATTCAATCCCTGGTAGGGGAAGCCCTTGCTTATGATGTTTCATTTCTCTGGTTTGACCATCTTGCTGAAGGATCAATAAAGCTTACCCTCGGTGAAGATGTTGGTACCTTTTTGGTGGTTATGGAAGCAAAAACATTGGGAATGGCAGCTTTTTTTACCAGAGATCGAGTAGAAAAATATCAATCATTAATGAAAATTGGTGCGTCGGGCTTACTGCAACCTTTGTGGCACAGCTCCCACACGATTCGCGGAAAAGATAATTCACGCAGTGAAAAAATAACCAGATATACGTTCGATTATGATTCTGCTCAGGTCCGATATCAAAAGATAAAAAATAATCATGCTTATACTGATGAGTTGTTTACCATGGAAAAGGACAAACCCTTATTTGATATTTTAAGTGCACTCTATAATCTACGTCTTGGTTTTTATGGACAGGCAGGTCAAGATATTATCCTTATTCCGACCTTTCATCGCAAAGGAACCCAGGATATTGTTGTTGAACCATTGAAAAAAATGAAAAAAAAGGATCGAAAGTTCTTTGCGGCAGACCCTATCCAGTGCCGAATTCTTGTTGACCCCTCTGTTTTTGGTACCAAAGGACGCGATATCCTGACCTCTTTTGATAATGGAATGCGACCACAAAAAGGGATAATTAAGAATGTTATTGGTTTGGGGGATGTGCGGGCGAAGTTTCGTACTCCTTGAGCTGAGTGGAGGATACTGTGCAGGAGCCAGATAAAGTTTTTGTTGTTGGACATCGAAATCCCGATTCAGATTCTATTTGCAGCGCTATCGCTTATGCAGAACTGCGCCGGGAACAGGGCCTTCAGGGTGTCAAGGCTGCTAGAGCTGGAACAATCAATCGTCAGACTCAATTTGTGTTGGATCATCTTGGTGTTGACGTTCCCGAATTGCTCGCTGATGTTTATCCCCGAATCAAAGATGTTGTGACAGAAAAGGTGATCTCAATCCACCAATCTGCCCCAATGTCGAAAGCGATTGAACTCTATCATCAGCATCATATCAGGATCCTTCCTGTTGTTGATGACGATGGTTGTGCTCAGGGGTTGTTATTGTTAAAGCAAGCCACCGAGTTTTTTCTGGTTCCAGCAGAACCGGAAAAACTGCGTCGAATTCGTGCCTCACTCAGTTCTATTCAGAGTTGTCTCGGTGCAACTGCCCAGCATCTGTTAGATTCTGAGCAAGTTGAGGATCTTGACCTCCACGTTGGTGCTAGGCGGGAAGCCAGTTTCAGTCGTTGGGTTGATGATATTATTCCCGCAAAAACGATACTGATAACCGGTGATCGTCCTGGTATTCAGCGACTTGCCGTTGAAGCAGGTATTCGTTTGTTGATAATTTCAGGAAATTCCCCTGTTGATAATGCACTGCTTGAAACTGCACGGAAAAATAAAGTGTCAATTCTGGTCAGTCATTATGATACAGCCAACTGCGTTTGGTTGACACGGATGGCAACCCCGGTTGGGATTTTGGCAGAGCCTGATTTTTTGATAGCCAAACCAAATGACCTGCTCGAAGATCTCCGCATAAAATTGACTCACGGAAAACACTCAGGAGCGATAGTCTGTTCTCCTGATCTGCAGGTTGAGGGGGTTGCAACAAAAAGCCACTTGATAAAAAAGTCACCGATCAAGTTGATTCTTGTAGATCATAATGAGCTGTCTCAGGCAGTTCTAGGGGCAGACAAAGTTGATATTCTGGAGGTTATAGATCATCATCGATTGGGTAATTTTCACACCGATTTGCCGATTCGATTCATCAATCAGCCTCTCGGAAGTACCTGTTCACTCGTTTCAACTCTCTATCAACAGGCAGGAATAGAACCGAAAAAGAAAATAGCCGGTCTGCTCCTCGCCGGGTTGCTTTCGGATACTATCATTTTAAAGTCTCCCACAACGACCGATATTGACCGCAATCTGATTCCCTGGTTAGAAAAATATTCAGGTTTGAAACATCAGGAATTTGGTTCTCAGCTATTTGCCGCTGGAAGTGCTATGGCAAGTGGTGTCCCAGCAAAGAAATTGATCATTACTGATTTTAAAGAGTATAGAGCCGGTAATTATTTGCTCGGTTTAGGACAGGTTGAGGTTGTCAATTTTCATTCCTTCCACCAGCGTCAGGATGAATTGATGGTCGAATTAAAAAAAATCAGAGAGGATAAAGGTTATGAGCTTGCAGCACTGCTGGTTACCGATATAGTGCTGGAGAATAGTTTGTTAATGACAGTTGGTTCAGCTGAACTACCGTTTATTATTGGCTATCCTCAGGAGGCTGAAAATATCTATCGTCTGAATGGAGTCCTCTCACGTAAAAAACAGTTGGTTCCCCATTTGCTGAAAGTGTTCAAGGGTGTTTAAGGGAAGAGTTCTTTTTCTGTAATCTAGTTCAGGGATTGTGAATATGACGGTGGGGATAAAAATAGCCCCGCGTCAGGAGGGAGAACACGGGGCAAAAGTCTTTCTTGAGAGAGTTTTTCTTACCTTTGACTCAAATTATAGTTCGATAAATATTAATGTCAACTAAATAATACATAATAATCTAAAAAATATCATTTTTATTCTTTAATCTGTAATAAATGTTAATGGGTATAGAAAAAGGGCAGATTCAACTTGCTGAATCTGCCCTTTTATGGAACCGAGATTTACAATATTGTTATTTGATATGGCATTCCTTACATTTAGTGGGTCCTTTTTTAAGTTCTTTGTGACAGTCTTTACACGTTTTGTGATATGCATTTTTAGCTTTAGGCGCCTTTGGATCGACACCATGACAACTTTTACACTGAGCATAGTCTCCAGTGTGATGGCAGGTAGCGCAATCAGTTCGGTTTTGGTGCACGCTGTGGTTGAAAGTGACCGTTCCCATTTTGGGTGTGAATTTGATTTCTTCGGGACCTTTTGTTTCAGCAACACCAATTGTTGCAATAGATGAAACTAAAATTGTGGCAGCTAATAGAATCATAAGTTTTTTCATTGTCATCCTCCTTTTTTAGGTGATCGGTTCCTGTCACTGATAGTTTCATGTTTTTTGATTGATTTCACTCGACATCGATTGAAATATCGCAAGATGTCGGGTTGTAACTGTGTAATATCGGCATCTTATAATATTCAATATTTGTTGATTCATTATTCTAAAACTATTGTTATTAGGTTGTTTACAGAGCCAGAAGCTCTCTGTTAGACTTCCATGACTTATTTCAAAACCTTATGGATGCCAGTATGGAACCATTTAATCCTCCATCTGTTGCGATAGATGGTGATGCTGTTCGTAGAATCCGTGAAGAAAAACGTTTGACACAACTCTATGTGTCAAAAGTTGTTGCGGTCACTACAGATACAGTTTCACGTTGGGAGAATAATCGTTATCCAACGATTATGCGGGATAATGCTCTGAAGCTGGCAGAAGCTTTGGAAGTAGATCTTGTAGAAATTTTAAAACAAGAAGATGAAGCAGAGTTCTCTGATACAACTAACATTTCGAACCAGGCTAAAAGTAATAAATGGATTTACCTTTTGCTATTTACTGGTTTGGTTCTAGTTGGGCTGTTTTATCTGTTGCAGCAGGGTAACGCACCAGCTGTTCCCGTTTTACAGGCAAAAAGGTTACTCCCTGCTTATGTAGCACCTGGCAGCCAAGTTTTGCTCCAAGTTGAACTTTCTGCAGAAAAGCCATTGAAGGGGATGATCCTAAAAGAAACATTCCCTCCGGGATGGCGTTTGTTAGAATCTCAGCCGATGACTTCTCATTTTGATATTGAAACAGGAGTTGCTCGCTGGATTTTTAGGAAACCACTATTGAAAACTCGGGTCTTTTATATTCTTGAGGTGCCGGAGACAACCCTTCCTGGGTCGGATTTAAAAATCGTTGGTGAATTGATAGCTAATCCAGATGGTCAGAGGTTTTCTACTCAACTACAATCGGTCGGGACAATGGAGGTCAAACCATTCCATTGGGCCGATCGAAATGGTGATCAGGTTATTGATGATGTTGAAATTCTTGAAATATCTGATTTGACCGATGAAGCTGAATCCTTACATTTGAATTGGGATTTGATTGAAGCGATCTGGGAGACTGGTGCTTATCGCTGGGATGCGGAAAAAAAGCAATTTATCCCTGTTGATCCAGTTTTAGAATAAAGTTTATACTCACTGGATAGTCACTTAGTACAAAAAATATGGATAGCGATGGATAGGCAAAAAAGGTTTTGACAATGGTTGAGCGAATTTCTAGAATCGTTCCCCGCCAACCTATTTGCATAACGGAGTTGGTGTCGCGACCAATTAAGGAAATGTTTAAGTTATGGATACGGTTATAGCACTATTGAAAGATGAAATGCAGGCGGTTGAAGGCCAGTTTAAAAAGAATCTGGCTTCGGATGTGCAACTGGTCAGCCAGGTTGGGGATTATGTCCTTTCCAGTGGCGGAAAACGTATTCGACCAATGTTATTACTTCTCTGTGCCCGCTTGTGTAATTATTGTGGAGATAAGCATATCGATTTGGCCGGAGTTGTCGAATTTATCCATACCGCAACCTTATTACACGATGATGTCGTTGATAGTGCTAATTTACGCCGTGGAAATCGGTCGGCTAATTCTGTCTGGGGTAATCAGGCTTCGGTGTTGGTTGGTGATTTTTTGTTCGCCAAGTCTTTTTCTGTGATGGTTGGCTCGGAAAGTTTGAAGATTCTGCAAATTCTTTCTGATACCACCACACAGTTGGCTGAGGGTGAAATTTTACAGTTGATCAATACCTGTGACCTTGAGGTTGATGAGCCTCGCTACCTGCAAGTTGTCCGTGATAAAACCGCCATCTTGATTGCTGCTGCCTGTCAGGTTGCCGGGGTTTTGGCCGGGGTTGATGAAACTGAAGAAATGGCGTTACGTGAATTTGGTCTGGAAATCGGAACGGCCTTTCAGCTGATGGATGATGCTCTCGATTATGTTGCCGATGAAGTGGATTTTGGCAAGGAAAGAGGTCATGATCTCTTTGAGGGGAAGATGACCCTGCCATTAATTCATGCCTATTCTCTTTCTACTGAGCTTGAATGTAAGGAAATATCTAGAATTATCGATGCTGAAGAGCTGGTTAAAGAAGATCTTGATTATATTTGTACTTTAATCAATGAAAAAGGTGGTATAGATTATACTCGGCTTAAGGCAACTGAAAGAATTGAACGAGCAAAACAGCAGCTAGCTATTTTTTCTGATTGTGAAGCGCGTCAGGCTCTTTTTACCCTCGCAGATTATGTTGTTACGCGTAATAAATAGTCTATCACGAGACTTTCTCTGCTCCGGTCAGCAACGACCTCATCTTGCATGGAGAAACGTACAAGTAGAAGATTCATGTTAATCAAGTTTTATAATTATCCTTTCTATGCTCTCACCTGATTTTCATCTATAATCCGCCCCATGTTCCGTATCAACCTGCATAAAAAGGTTCTTGGTGCCTTCCTGTTGCTCTCTTTAGTGCCGCTGGGGATTTTGCTCTTCAACTCTCAGCACAGCTTGCGGTTGGTTGAGGATTTACTCCGCCAACGGACAACCGAAGCTATGGACAGCCAGGCAGCCAAAGCACTTGAAAATCAGGCGCAAATGGTTGCCAAGCAGGTATCTTCATTTCTCCATGAAGTCGAAGGCGATCTCTTCGATTTATCATTATTGCCCACGACAGAAAATGCCTATCTGAATTTTTCTCGCAGTCATCAACGTGAACTCTGGTATCGCCATGGAACCAATGATGAGCCGGTTGAAATACGGGAAAATGTCCATCTCTATAGTGAACTAGCTTATATTGATAGTCGAGGTCATGAATTAGTCCGCATTGTTGCGGGTAGACCATCACGTAACTATCGAGATCTGTCAGATCCAGCCCAGACAACTTATAAAACTGAAACTTACTTTAATCAGGCATCTCAATTGGACACTGGCCAACTCTGGGTTTCTCGACTCCATGGCTGGTATGTCAGTCGTAATGATCAGCTTCAGGGGGCTGAAACTCCTCTAGAAGCAGTACAAGGGACTCTCTATCGTGGGGTGATCCGCTTTGCGACTCCAATCTGGAAAAATGGTGATTTCCAAGGGGTGGTCGTTTTGTCTCTCGATCATCGTCATTTGATGGAATATACTCAACATATTTCACCGATTGGGGATAAGGATGTTGTCTTTCCTTCCTATGGCAGTGGTAATTATGCTTTCATGTTTGATGATCAAGGCTGGATGATTGCCCATCCAAAATATTGGGATATCCGTGGTTATGATCCTGATGGGCAATTGGTCCCTGCCTATAGCTCTGACACGCCGGAAAAGGATATTCAGTCAGGACGGATCCCCTTTAACCTGTTTGCTGCCAGCTTTATCCACCCCAACTATCCTCACGTCGCTGAAGCCGTATTACGTGATGAATCTGGGGTTGTTGAAGCGACTAATGTCGGTGGCTCAAATAAAATTATGGCTTATGCGCCGATTAAATATGCAGAAGGGGCGTACAGGGAACACAATATTTTTGGTGGTATTACTATAGGAGCAGAAATTGATCAATTTCATCAACCCGCTGTTGCAACTTCTTATCTGATTCGGCAGGAGATCAATAATTATCTCAAACAATCGTGGTTGGTTGTCTCACTGACTGTTATGTTTGTGATTGCCACTGCATATCTTCTATCCGACAGTATTGTCCGTCCGATTCATTCGTTAACCGAAGCAACCCGACGGATGATCCGTGGCAATCGGTCACCTGAAGTTATGGCCAGCTCCAATGATGAAGTTGGGATCCTGGCTGATTCATTCAATACCATGGTCGAGGATCTGAACAGCCGACGGCGGCGGTTGCTGCAGACACTGCAAGCATTACGGCAATCGCGTAAAGAAATTATCCGCGAAAGAAATTTTAAGAATACCGTTTTTGAGAATATTGAAACCGGGTTGTTAACGTTTAACGCCGACAGCAAGGTGACATCTGCAAATGGGTCTGCCTGCAAAATATTGGCTATAGAAAGACCTGGCAAGGATTGTAGTTGGAAAAAACTGTTGGTTGAGTGGCCTGAGCTACATAAAGTCCTTGGTCAGTGGTTTATTTCAAGCAGATCAGGAGAAAGCAAATCTTTTCGGACATATGTCCCATTGGAAAGAAAAGGGCGAACGCTGACTTACCGGATGGCTATGTTCCCATTGAGCTTTCGACAACAAGAGGGTTGGTTGTTGACTATTGAGGACCTCACCGAACGGGTCAATCTACGTCAGCAGATGGCGCGGATGGATCGTTTAGCTTCGTTGGGAAGAATGTCAGCAGGGATCGCCCATGAAGTGCGTAATCCACTGACTGGAGTCAGTTTGCTTCTGGATGATCTGCATGATCGTTTGCTTGGTCAGGAAGAGGATCAGCAATTGATTCGACGGGCACTCGGTGAGATTGAACGTTTGGAGTCACTGGTGAATGAAATGTTACACTTTTCGTCATTGCCGACTCCCAAGCTTGCATATGGTCGAGTTGAAGATATCCTTCAAGACTCCCTGTTTTTAATCCGTAAACAGTGCCAACGACAAAATGTGAAGCTGATTGAACAGGTTGATGACAACCTCCCAGAAATTATGATGGATGCAGATCGTTTGAAGCAGGTTTTGTTGAATTTGCTGAATAATGCTTTGGATGCCATGCCGGATAGTGGTGAATTGAAAATAGTTGTTGAAGCAGACGATGATGAAATATTGATTCGTGTTGTTGATACCGGAACAGGAATCCCCCCGGAACAGTTACCGTTGATTTTTGAGCCATTTTTCACCAGTAAGGGGCAGGGGACTGGGTTGGGATTGGCAATTAGTTATAATATTATCTCTGATCGTGGTGGTGAAATTCAAATTGAGAGTAAACTGGGTGTCGGAACAACAGTGCTGGTTTCGTTACCGATAAATCAGATTGGTTGAAAAAAATATTTAGTTGGGTCAGATATTTGTATCGGGAGTGAATAGCATGGAAAAAATTCTTATCGTTGATGATGAAGCCTTTATTCGGGAAAATCTGGAGAGGATTATTGCCGAAGATGGATATCGGCCTATTTCGACTGAATCACCAGAAGAAGCTATTCAGATTGTTACAGATGAAGAGATCAGTTTGGTGCTGCTTGATCTGAATCTAGGAAGTAGCAGTGGTCTGGATGTATTGCGGGCAATGCGTGAAGTTGATCCAGAAATCCTGGTCATTATTATCACCGGTTATGGAACGGTCGAAAGTGCGGTTGAGGCATTGAAAATAGGTGCCTATGACTACATTAAAAAACCATTCAAGGCTGATGCGATCCATTTGATTGTAAAATTGGCATTGGAAACACAAAATTTGCGCCGTAAAGTCAAACGTCTGTCCCGGGATGCTGATGGGATCAATATGGTTGGAAATAGTCCCGCGCTTATGCAGATATTCCAACAAATCCGCGAAGTGGCAAAACATGAAACGGCTACGGTGTTGATCACCGGAGATAGCGGTACGGGAAAAGAATTAGTTGCTCAGGCGATTCATAATTTATCACCACGTAGTGAACAACCTTTTATCGAAATAAATTGTGGCTCATTGCCTTTTAATCTTCTTGAAACAGAACTTTTTGGGCATGAACGGGGTGCTTTTACCGATGCAAAAAACCGTAAAATAGGTTTATTTGAAGAAGCTGATGGAGGTTCACTTTTTCTCGATGAAATCGGTGAAATGGACATAAGTCTCCAGGTGAAACTTTTACGGGTCCTGGAAGACCGCAAAATTCGCCGGCTTGGGGGGAATCGCAATATTGATATCAATGTGCGGATTATTGCTGCAACCAATGCTGATTTGAAAGGAGCTTTGGAGCGTAAGGAATTTCGTGAGGATCTTTACTATCGCTTAAATGTTTTTCCGATTCACATTCCGCCGCTACGTGATCGGCGGGAGGACATACCGATACTACTTGAGACATTTTTGCAACGTTTCAGTATAGAATTCAATAAATCAATACGGGGATTCAGTCGCGAAGCTCTTGATCTGGTGATGCGCTATCACTGGCCAGGAAATGTTCGAGAATTACGTAATGTCGTTGAACGAATCTGTATTATGTACAATGTTGAGATGATTCAAGCGGCGCAACTTCCACGTGAAATCTGGGGTGAATCACCACAGAGTGAAATGCCTTTCAGCTATGAAATCCCGCCCGAAGGGATTGTTTTGGATGATGTTGTTGGTCAGGTCGAAAAAGAGTTGGTTGAAAAAGCTTTTCGAATTACCGGTGGAAATGTCGCAAAAACTGCCCGGATATTGAATGTCCCGCGTGGGACGCTCCGCTATAAGTTAGAAAAGTATCAGTTAAGTAGTGGTTGAATTTATCTTTTTATGAGCTTTAGCCCTGTTCCTGTTTCTACCGGGATGGGGCATTTTTTTTGATTGTTTGAGGAGCAAACTTGCATTGGGAACAAGCCGAACATCCTCCACCGCAACCGCCGGTTGATGCTTCTTTTATGGTTTTGTATATACTATATGCAACGTAAAATGCTGCTGCAGCAATGATCATTAACGTGATTGTTAAATCCCAAGAAAACATGATTGTCCTTTCTTATTTTAAGCCAATGGATGAATTTAGACCTTCATTCGCTCCATTCACATAAATAGTTTTGTTCCAATTTGATAGATGATAACCGCCATCCCGAATCCCAAGGTTGTATTGAAAAGAGTTGCAAACGTAGCCCAACGCCAGGATGATTCTTTTGCTATGGCAACAACTGTGACAACACATGGAGCGTAGAGCAGGACAAAGACAATCATCGCCAGGGCGGTAAATTTATTCCAGCTTGGATCAACCGCAATTCGTGTCGACAACGTATCTGCTGCTTCCGGATCGACATCTCCTAGTGAATAGGCCGTGCCAAAGGTTGAAACGATGACCTCTTTTGCTGCAAAACCACCGACCAGAGCAATATTAGTGCGCCAATCAAAACCAGCCAATTGGCTGAGCGGTTCCAGGGATGTTCCTACTTTTCCAGCCAATGAATATCGCAGTGCTGCTTGGCCTTCACGGTTATTTATCTCAAGCAAAGCTTGTTTTTGTTCCGTAATCCCTTGAGTTGTTTCTAGAACCGTCTGTCGTTCCAATTCATACTGGTTGACCTGTTGTGTCGGTAAACTTGGAAAAGTCATTGCTGCCCAGAGTAAAATTGAAACGGCAAGAATTACTGTTCCCGCCTTTTTTATGTACTGCCAGGTGCGCTCCCAAGTATGAATAAAAACCCCACGGACTGTTGGTAGCCGGTAGGGGGGGAGTTCCATAATAAAAGGGGTTGAAGCTCCTTTGATCACAGTTGAACGGACAAGTTTTGCAACCAGTAGCGCCATTATCCAGGCAAACAGCGTGATTGAAAACATCATCTGGGCTTTATATTCTGTAAAAAATGCAGCAACCAACAACATGAAAACAGGTAGTTTGGCTCCACAGGGCATAAATGGTGCGGTCAGCAACGTTGCCAGCTTTTCTTTAGGACTACGCAGAGTTCTGGTTGCCATCACCCCCGGTACAGCACATCCCCCGGCAATACCACCAGAAATAATAAATGGCATGGCTGAATATCCATGCAGTCCAAAAATACGGAGAACGCGATCCAGCATATAGGCAACACGAGCCATGTAGCCGGAATCTTCCAGAAAAGAGATCATCAGAAACATGATGGCAATCAGTGGTACAAAGCCCATAACTCCGCCAACACCATCAATGATTCCAGAGACAACCAGAGATTGTAGTAGCCCCTCTGGAATCAACGAGGTTGCTGTTGCAGAGATCCAACCAAATATGCTTTCCAACCAGCCCATGGGAATTTCCCCTACAGTAAAGGTGATCTGAAACATACCATAGAGGATAGCTATCATCAGGACCGGGCCGATATAGCGATTCACCAGCAAGCTATCTAATTTTGTTGTGAAGTCGATCCGCTCCTGGCGGGATTTCTCTTGGATGACAATATCTTGTTTAAGGATTGAATTAATTAAACCATAGCGATAATCAGAAATGATTGCTTCAGGTAAAACTTTTAGAGTTTTCAGGCAGTGTTCTTTTGTCTTCTGAGCGATTGCTTCCAGTTGTTCAGCTACCTTGCCGTTTAGTTTTCCATAGCGGATAATTTCAGAGTCATTTTCTAAATACTTCAACGCAATCCAACGAGCCGGATAGCGATCAGTCATGAATTGCTGCTCCTCGATAATTTCCGTCATGTTATCTAAAACCAGATCAATCTCTGCTCCGTAGCTAATTACTAGAGGTTTCCAGGTCTTCCCATTATCTTTGGCGTGTTGAACTGCTGTTCGAATCAAATGACCTTTGCCTCGACCAGAGCGCGCAACAGTTTCCACAACGGGGCAATTGAGAAGTTTAGATAGCTTCTCTGTGTCAATTATTAGGCCCTGTTTTTTAGCATCATCCATCATATTCAATGCCAGAACCACCGGAATGCCAATTTCAAAAAATTGGATTGCTAAATAGAGATGGCGTTCCAGCATGGTTGCATCAAGAATATCAACAACGATATCGGGCTTTTCATTCACTAAAAAATTACGTGCAACCAGCTCTTCATCAGAATATGCAGAGAGTGAATAGGTTCCGGGCAGGTCGATCAGTTTAACCTTTACGTCTTTCAGGTTAATGATGCCTTCTTTTCGTTCAACTGTGATTCCAGGATAGTTGCCAACATGCTGGCGTGCACCGGTAATTGCATTGAAGAGAGTTGTCTTACCTGAGTTCGGATTACCTGCTAAAGCAATCGTTGCTGTTGGATTTTCTTTAATCGTCCATTTGACTGCGGTAGCCACTATTATTCTCCTACCTTTTCGACCATGATGAAATCAGCTTCGCTATTGCGTAAAGTCAGAGTATAATTTCTGAGGCGGATAGAAACGGGATCTTTCAGGGGGGCCCGACCAAGCATTTTAATTTCTGTTCCAGGTGATAAACCCATGTCGCGCAAGCGTCGACCAACTTCTCCTTCAGCAGTCACCGCAGTCACTATTGCCTTCTCTCCAGAAATAATTTGACGTAAAGATTTTGGCATAGTAAGTGTCCCTTTGTGGAAGCTGAAATTGTAATTCAGTGAGCCGTAGTAATATATGTTTTCTGTGTGGTTTGATTATGATATCCATTATCAGAGTATGCCTGAATTGTGTAACTGTCAAGAATGAATATTGATTTAGTTGTATATATGAAATAAAGTTGTTGATCAATTTGCTTAACTTGCATTTTACTAAGGAA
This sequence comes from Desulfuromusa sp., assembly GCA_033791405.1. Lineage (GTDB taxonomy): Bacteria > Desulfobacterota > Desulfuromonadia > Desulfuromonadales > Geopsychrobacteraceae > Desulfuromusa. The sequence goes on along the minus strand of JASJGT010000268.1, from coordinate 6,928 downwards.
TATAGATGAAAATATATCTACTTCGAATGTTTTTCTCTCTCATTTTTGTCCTCCTATCTGTCTCGTTTATTTATGCAGAAACGACTGCACACTACTCGCTTTGGTTGAACAATTTCAAGGTGGAGGCTCAGCGTTCCGGAATTAAACCTGAGATATTGAATACCGCATTGAGTGGGATAGAACCACTTGACTGGATTATCGAATTGGATCGGGCTCAACCGGAGTTTACCAAAACTCTCGATGAATATCTGGCCGGGGCAGTCAATTCAAAGCGGATCAAAGAAGGACAGCGTCTATTGACTGAGAATTCGGATATGCTGACCCAGATTACAAAGAAATATCCGGTTCAGCCAAGGTTCTTGATGGCTCTATGGGGGATTGAAACGAGCTTTGGCCGGCATACCGGTAAGGTTCCCGTTATTGATGCGTTGGTCACCCTTGCTTATGATGGACGGCGAGGTAAGTATTTCCGTTCTGAATTGTTAAATGCGCTCAAAATTCTGGATCAGGGGCACATAAAATTTAATCAGATGAAAGGTTCCTGGGCCGGAGCTATGGGGCAGGTGCAATTTATGCCATCAACTTTTTTGAACTTTGCTGTGGATGGAAACGGTGACGGTCGTATTGATCTGTGGAATACTCGTGTTGATTATCTCTCTTCCGCTGCAAATTATTTGTTTAAATCAGGTTGGGATAATCAGTATAGCTGGGGTCGTGAGGTGAGTCTCCCGAAAAATCTGAACGGGGATTATTTTGGCATGAAGCAGCAGCGCCTTCTGTCAGAATGGCAGAAACTTGGGGTTCGAACCATCGAAGCTAAAGATTTACCCAATGTTAAAATTATGGCTTCTTTGATTCAGCCAGATGGATCAAAGGGGCGAGCATTTCTTGTGTATAATAACTATCGCGTCCTGATGAAATGGAATAGGGCACACCGTTTTGCCGTTGCTGTTGGGTCGCTGGCAGATCGGATCGGTGCCCAGTAGTTATTTTCCTGTTCGTAAGCAGGTTGGTCAGGGGATTAGACCATCCAACTCCTTATCAAAGACTTCCCAAACCTTCTCTGCCAATTCAGCCATAAATTCCGGGTTGGAAATGTTAGGAAGTTTGATGTGGGGATTCGGGTTTTCTGTCACTTCAGCTGGGAGGCAATATTCCGCTTTTGTATATCCTTGCCGAAATTCTAGCGCCAGTCCGAGCAAGAATGAGCGCCGGACGGCCGCTTTGATTTTTTGCGGATCAATTTCGAGATTGAAATCACTCTTCAAACAAGTGGCAATTTTATCTGTTCCAATCCCCTGGGTGATATCAAAAAACTTGCATAGCCCCACCATATCGAAACCAACAATGTGCAATTTGTCTTCGGTAATTACTTTGACCCACGAATCAACATCCGATAAACCTTCACGTATCAGCGTTCCGTAAGATCCCATCGACATGTGTCCGCCCGCGATTGCCCAGCAATAACCTGGATTAGTCTCCGGCAGGTAAGCGGCGATTTCAAGCCCTTTGATGTGGTAGGCGTAATCGGTTTCACCCATCAGTTCAGAAAGATGCATTGACCCCTTACCAATACCGGGTAATTTTCCTTCTCCTGAAAGAATAATGAGTTCATGGATTTTTTCGTAATCACCAAAAGTTGCCCCGTTAAAAAGGGGATTTTCCGGATGACGTTCATTATAGGAAAGGGTATAGGAAATTGTCACTCCCATGGAGATAGCATCAACTCCATAATTGTCGCACAAGTGGATTAAACGACCGGCTTGACCAGCGTTATGGACGCCGATATTTGTGCTGAGGAGATTGAGGGGCTCGTAATCAAATTTTGCAATAAAATCGCCACGGCTGCCATCGGTTTTTTTATTGTAAATGTAGTTATGGCAGGTGATCCCGCAGCGGTAGCAGGCTGCTGATTCAATGTCATAATCTTTTTCGACTTCTTCACGAAACAGTTTCTCGGGAAGATCATTTCCCTGCGGACGATAGTTATTGACTGGCACGGCATGAAATGGCTGCATAACATCGTAAGCGGCCCAGGTTCCACCACCACCGCCCCGTTTGATCGGTTGCAGTCGAGCCGCTCCGCCACCGGTGATGACCTGTTTGTGAACCTCTTTGACCTCTTTTGTGATCGAAATGTTTTTATCTTCACTCTGAGCGACCAGGGCAATAATGTTTTTATATCCCATGATGCTGCCCATACCACCGCGACCGGCAAAGCGCAGCTTGTCATCACCCGATTTCAACTGATTGACTGTCGACAGCGCAACAGATCCCATAGTGACATTCTGCCAGTTTTCTCCTGCCTGACCAATGGCAGCAAAGTGAGCGTCATCATACTCTTTATGGAGTGACATGATTTTTTTGTGGGTTGAAAGACCGAGTAAATGTTCGGCAGGTTTCAATGTGATCTCTGGGCCATCAGTGGTTTCCTTAATCAAAACGTAGACAGGTTTTTCAGAACAGTTTTCAAAAATCAGTTCATCCAAACCGGTCCATTTGAACTTGGCACCAAATTTACCACTGCCGGCAGACCACATTGCTGCGGGGAGCCCTTTTTTTGATTTTTTGATGGGGCTGAAGCTTGAGAAATAGGTGCGCAATCCAGTCATGGCACTGCTGCCAGTGAGCAAACCAGTATTGATAATCAGCGGATTCTTAGCAGAATAAGCCCTACTGATATCTCTTTCTGCCAGTAATTGGAACGAGCGACCAAACCCTCCCAGGACATCCTCTAAATTTTTACACGGGACATCTTCCATTTTTATTGAGCCAGTTTTTAAGTCAACGGTGCAACGACGGTAAAGGATCAATTCAGGGTGGGAAACCGGGTCTGTTGTTTGAAATTTCATAGAATATTCCTTGATTTAGATTGCTATCCCCCTTCAAGCAGTGGAAGCAACATCAGGGTATCGCCATCATGAAGTAAGTCTTCAGCTCTGGCATGAGTACCATTAATCAGAATAATGCCCAGTAGTTTAACGGGAATCTGCAGATCGTCAATAACTTTCTGGGTACTGCTGCCATCAGGGTACTCGAGAAGCTCTTTTTTGAATCGATTGATTCGAAATACCCCGTGCAGGCTGACTGTGATTTGCATGGTGATTGTTCCTGTTTAGCTGTGAAACCAATTTAAAAATCGAGCGGGCTTTTTGCTTCTTTGATGGTTGTGCTTTGAACAGTATGAGTATAAATCATTGTCGTGCGCACGTCTGCATGACCGAGTAGCTGCTGAATAGTACGAATATCGTAGTGGGCTTGCAACAAATGACTTGCATAACTGTGTCTGAAGGTGTGGGCTGTTGCCCTTTTAGTGAGCACAGCTTTGGTAACGGCCTTTTTGATCGCTTTTTGCACATGTTTTTCATGCAGATGATAACGCCGATGTTCCCCTTCTTCGGGTACAAAGGTTAGCATCCTCGCTGGAAAAAGCCATTGCCACGGAAACTCTTTTGCTGCCCCTGGATATTTGTTATCCAACCGCCCTTGCATGAAAACACCATCATAGTTTTCTGCTTGATCCTGCTCATGCAACTGGGTAACTGTTCTCAGCTGCACCTTCAGTGACTCGTAGAGAACGGCCGGCAGTGGCACGGTGCGCTCCTTTTTCCCCTTGCCATCATGGACTCTGAGCATACCAGTGGAGAAATCGAGATCCTGGACCCTGAGTTTTAAGCATTCGAACAGGCGCAACCCGCAACCGTATAGAAGTTGAACGATCAATAAATATGGCAACTTTAATTCACCAATAATACGCTCAATTTCTTCTTTCGATAAAACTGTCGGTATATTCTTGCGCTGCTTCGCCCGGACAACTCCATCGACTTTGCCAAAATCCTTATCCAGAACATGACGGAAGAGAAATAATAGGCCATTAAATGCTTGATTCTGGCTGGAAGCGGAGACTTGTCGTTTGACCGCCAGAAAGGTCAGGAACGACTTGACCATATCAGTGTTTAACGTTGTAGCGTCGCAACTTTTTACAAAAGTTTGAAATTGACGTATCCAACCCCGATAACTTTTCAGTGTTTTATCAGAATAATGACGAACCCGGATCTGTTCTTCAAGTTTAATATAGACCCACCTCCAATCAGTTCCAGAGGTCAACTCATTTATAAAAGAAGTTAGCGTCGAATTTGGTCGCTCAGCTTTTTGATTGGTTGTTTCGGACCTAGCGTTTTTTCTCTCAGTTATTCCTTTCGTGCGCAGCATTTTAAAATACAGCGAAATGGCCGATTGTGCTTGTTCGCGCAGGGCTTCTGATTGACCCTTATTCTCCAATTTTTCGATAAATTGATTCATACTAAGCGGTTCCGCGTACGCATGACGATATTTTTTACAAAAATCAATATAATAGCGTAACCATTTTCGGTAGTAAGGCTGCTGGTCGTTGGGAATATTCTGATTGCTCATGAAGTGATTATAGGCAATTGAAAGGTTGTCGGGTAGTGGAATCATATTATATGTGAATTCGGTTATAGTAGATAGAAAGAATGATATACGGTTAGTAACATGATAGCATTTGGATAAATATTGTCAAATATATTACGCAAGTGTATGGTGACCGGAACTACTCAATAACTTGTAATGGTACTTAGATAAATATGAAAGCAATAGTATTACTCACAATATTTTTAATTATCTCACTTGCTGTGAACGTATTCCTATATTTCGCCACAGCTGTACAAAGTGACAGCCTTGCCCTTATTCCAACACTAGAAACAGAACTAAAAATATTTTCTGTATTACTTCCAAAAAATTTAACAAAAAACCAAATCCAGAAAAAACTTAGCGAAAATGGCTATGATATAAAAGCAAGTGGCGAGTATTACTATGCTCCAAAACCAAACAGCACTTTAGCTATAAATAATACGTTTTTTATTTTTAATTCAAGTGACGAGTTAATTCAAATTAATAGCAGCTCTAATTCATTAACTCCTGTGTATGAAAAACCATAACAAAGCAAATCAACACGGAGCGTTAAAAGCGTCGCGCAAAAAACGCGCAACACTTTTAACGCCCAGTTATTTGCGACGTTAGAATTCGGAGAATTGAATGAAAAAACTGGCAATTTTAATTTTCTTCTTACTTATTCCAATCATTCTTTCGGGGTGTTCAGGGTGTTTAATCCCCGATCTTCCTGGTCCTATCGGAATCCCAGGGATTTAGTAACTTTGAAAAGCGCAAAGTTGTCGTCTTTCGAACTTAATATCGCCCCAATTTCGAAAGCACGATCTTTGCGCTGAAAATTCGGTTCTTTATTGAAACGGGCCGAATAAAAGCAAAAGCAGAATTTGTCATTTATAAATTGAAAGTTTCAGGTGAAAAATCTTCCGTCGGTGTGGCGCGAATTCTAACCATGCAATCAAGCGGACGGAAAATGCTTCTGCTTTAAATTTGAATATCTCGGTGGGTTTCGAACAGTTCGTCGCCGCCGCTTATCACGACCGTTAGCAGGTAGCCATGATTGAATCATATTACTGGAAAAAAGACCTTTTGAATTACTCGAAACAGTTCAAACCTGTTTCAAAACCACCGCGATGGTCTGAAAGGGTTCAAGTTAATTTTGAAAAAGATGTCACCATCTCCTTTTTCATGATTCGAAAACTAATTGAAAGCACCAAGGTTTCATCTAAAACCACGAAATATAAGGCACAAATATTTCGCTCTCCTTGCGTAAGAAAAGTTAATAATTGTAATTTCTGGGATATCGATAAACACTATGATTTAGAAAATGAGCTGCCAGTTTCAAAAGATGTAAACTTTCTTTGCAATCAACTCATACATGGGGGCGCAATGTATGCCTACCGTGAAAATGATCGTAACTGGGGCGGCATATATACTTGTTCAGATTTTGAGCGAGAAAAGTATGTATACAGAATTCCAATATCGGAAATAATTCTAATTCTTGAAGTAGTTGGCAACGATTACCCAGACACAATAACGATGACATACAAAGAGTCGAAAGGTGACTATGTTGTTGAAACAAACTAAACCTGCTAACAAATTAATCAACCGGACGGAAAATACTTCTGCGCTAAATTGAAAAGAAAAACTAATTGCGGTAGTACGCGCAAGTTCACGTCACCGCCGGTTATCATGAACCGTTCAAAAATCGATTAATCACTTTTGAGAAGTTCTTTTCGGGCTGATCAGCAGATTTTCAAAAATTGTTACATTTGATAAAGCCGTCGGAGCATTTCCGGCGGCTTTTGTGTTTCAAAAGGTCTAAGTTTTGGAAATTTCACCTTTCCTGCAGATAAGCAACCCGTATCAATAAGATTGATAGCGTTTTTAACAAAAACGCTACCTTAAAAAACTCGTCAAAACTGATGACTGTTACCTCAGTAACTGGGTTCATTTAGATTGCTATGTTTCTTGTTATGGCACCTCTTCAATCTGGCCGTCACCAGCCGGATCTGATTATTAATTCGTTGTTATACTCAACTAAGTGTAGAATGGCTTTGATAATAAAAAAGTCACTTTCACCTAATCAACTTAGGCAGAGATTGTGTCCCTAGAAAAAACCTCTGTGGTCAGTTCAAAAAGCCCGCAGCAATCCTTCCCCATCGCCGGCCCCCTCCCTGCGGTATTAGCTCGTCTGCTACAAGCTCACGATGGTTTGCGGGTCAGGTTTTTTTGCAAACCCTTGACGGCTTGGGGACTGGCAACCTATTTCGGCCTGGCCGGTAACGCTACCGCCGTTGCGGTATTGCTCTTTGCCGTGCCGACAGCACCTTCAGCTTTCATCCTCTCACGGCAGCTCGGTGGCGATCATGTCACCATAGCATCAATAATAACCGTACAAACTGGCCTGTCCTTTCTTTCGCTGCCGATCACACTGATGTTGCTTGGCTAAGGTGGTGAATTTGAGCCATGATTTTAACTAAATGCACGAGGTCAAAGGAGGCTTCCCATGGCACTGTTT